>NZ_JBAMDC010000117.1:0-17696 GCF_036961605.1 Streptomyces sp. KLMMK | reverse complement strand
GCTGGTGAGGCCCATGAGGAAGTTGCCGGTGAGGCGGCCCGCGGCCTCGGAGGGGTCCGAGCCCCAGCCGGGGCCCAGCAGCGTCCCCGGAATGCGCTCAGGATGGGACGCGAGGGAGACGAGACCGGCAGCGGTGTTGTTGATGCCGGTGATGTACTCCGCGGGGTGCGTGACGTTGTACGGGTCGAGCGGATCGAGGCTGCGGGTGAACTTCACCAGATCCGTACCGGCCCGGAAGACACCGCCGCCGAAGTGGAGCAGCTCGACGTTCGAGGCGGCCGCGAAGTCCTGGATGTCCCCCTTCATGCGGTTGTGGAAGGCCGGTTCCTTCGGGGCGAGTTCGACGGCCTTGTCGATCCGGGACTTCGCCTCGCCCGCCGCCGTGTTCCGCTGCTTGCGGGCCTCGGCCAGGATGCGGTGCGCCTCCTTGATGTCGGCGGCGCCGGGGTCCTCGAAGGTGCCGGGCCGCGCGCCCGGGTCCTCGCCCGCCTTCAGCTTCGCGTTGTACGCGTCGACCTTGTCGTTGTAGGCCTTGGTGGCCTTCTCCGTCGCCTTCGTGCCCTGCTTGTAGAGGCGGACGGCCTCCAGCGCCTGCTTCTGGGCCCAGCGGACGGTGTGCGCGTACGCGGCGAGCGCGCTCGCGGCGCTTTCGCAGGCGTCGGCGGCCTGCGCCCACTTCTTCGGCTCCGGCGCGAAGTGGGTGTCGAACCCCTTCGCGCCCTCGCCCTTCCACTCCCCGGAGCGGACCCGCTGGAGGCCGGAGTGCGTGGTGTCGAAGGCCTTGTGGAAGGCCCGCAAGTGCTTGGCGGCGGCCTCGATGCCCCAGGGTTCGCCGTGGACCAGGGCCAGCGGGTTCTCGGTCCGGCCGAGCTGCTGTTCCTTGATCTCGGCGCCGAGCTCCGAGGCGGTGCGGTCGCCCAGGTACCTGACGGCGAGCGCCTCGTCGTGGGCGCCGATCCTGTCCAGTCCCCTGGCGGCCTGGTCCGCGCCCCACTCGACGGCCTCACCCGCCTTCTTCTCCATCTTGTCCAGGCCCTTTTCGGCGGCTTCGCCGACCTTGTCGAGACCCTTGACCAGCGGATCGAAGACCCCCATCAGTCGCGCCCCTCCGGCTCGCCGGCACGCCCTCCGTCGAGCTTGTCGGCGAGTTTGTTCGCCGCCTCCGTGCCCTGGCGGCCGAGCGGGCCCTTGCCGTAGCTGTTGGCGGCGCCGGTGGAGGCGTCGCGGGCGGTGTCGGCCCAGACCCGGCGGATGTTCCCGTCAGCCTTGCGGAACGATTCGGCGCTGTAGTCCGGGTGGCTGAAGTCGTTGACGGGGTTGTCGGCGAGGATCTCGGACATGGACTTCTTCTCCACGTCCTCCTCCATGAGGTGCGGGTTGCCCATCACGGCGTTCACGCCGACCTTGAACGTGTCCCGGATGTACGCGTCCTGCTCGTGGTAGTAGCCCGCGGCGAGCCCCACGCGCTGCGCGAACTGGCTGCCGTCGTGGACCAGGGCGCGGACTCCCCAGTCCCACCGGGAACAGAAGGTCTTGAACGTCGCGGCCAGTCCCTCGTGTCCCAGCTCGACGCCGCTGAGGGCGAGCTCGTCGAAGCCGCGGCCGACCGCCGCGTCACCGGGCGAGCCGATGGACTTGAGTTCGCCGATGGCGCCGTTGATGCCCTTGGCGATGTTGTTGAGCGCGGCGGAGTCGGCGGCGAGGCCGTCGCCGGGGCCGCTGCCCGTGCCGGGGCCGGAGCTGGTGCTGGTACCGGTCATGCGGCGTCCCCCGCAATGCCGGTGCCCGCATCCGTGTTGACGGCGTACGCATCCGGAACGATCCCGACCACCGGCGGGAACAGCATGGGATGCTCACTGCCGACGTCGAGAGCGACCCCGGCCGGTACGCCGACGGCCGGCACGACCACGTCCAGCAGCCGCGCGCCCAGCACCGTGCGGTACGTCCAGTCGGTCCTGCCGTCCACGCGCGGCGCGGCCCCCTGGGCGAGCGCGAACCGCGCGAGCGCCGCCTCGTCCGTGAACGCGCAGATCCAGCGGATCCCGCCGTACTCGACGGACCACAAACCGCCCTGACCGCCCTGACCGCCCTGACTGTCTTGACCGCCCTGACCGCCCTGCCTGTCCGACGGCACCAACACCGCCGTCCTGCGGAACCGGCCGACCAGCGCAGCCGGCCGCCCCTCCTCCGCATGCAGTGCGCGTATTTCGTCCGTCAACGCCGTCGATGACGTCACTCTCGCCTCCCCAAGCCAGAGGAAGGGTACAAAATGAGGCCAGAGGTGCACTCACGGTATTCGGAACGAAGAGTTCCGAACCACGGGGGAGGGACCCGATGGCAGACACCACGGGCTTAACGGATCTGACGGACAGTGGACTGGTCGAGCAGGTACGGGCACTGGCCGCAGGTGACGTCACGTCACGCGCACTCGTAGAACGCTCGCTGGCCCGCATCGCGGAGACGCAGCCGCTGCTCAACGCGTTCCGCCGCGTACGGGCCGAGGCGGCGCTCGCCGAGGCGGACGCGGCGGACCGGCGGCTGGCGGCGGGCGAGGCCGGCGAGCGGCTTCCGCTGCTCGGGGTCCCCGTGGCGGTGAAGGACGACGTCGACGTCGCGGGCGAGCCCACCGCCTTCGGCTGCGCGGGCGATTTCCCGCCGAAATCGGCGGACAGCGAGGCCGTACGGCGACTGCGGGCCGCGGGCGCGATCGTCGTCGGCAAGACGAACACGCCGGAGCTCGGGCAGTGGCCCGTCACGGAGGGCCCGGCGTTCGGGGTGACGCGCAACCCGTGGAGTACGGAGCACACGCCCGGCGGCTCCTCGGGCGGAGCGGCGGCCGCCGTCGCGGCGGGGCTCGTACCGGCCGCGCTCGGGTCGGACGGCGCCGGTTCGATCCGGATCCCCGCCGCCTGGACGCACCTGGTCGGCATCAAACCGCAGCGGGGCCGCGTCTCGACCTGGCCCGAACCGGAAGCCTTCCGCGGCATCACCTGCCACGGCCCGCTCGCCCGTACCGTCGCCGACGCGGCCCTGCTGCTGCAGGCGGCGAGCGGCAGCCACGACGGGGACCTCCACCGGCCCCCGCCCGTGGACGTGGTGGCGGCCGCCGGGCGCGAGCCGGGCCGGCTGCGGATCGCCCTCTCCCTGCGCCCCGCCTTCGCCGCCGCCCGCCAGCGGCTCGACCCCGAGGCCGCCGCGGCGACCGTCCGCATCGCGGAACGGCTGGCCTCCCTCGGGCACGAGGTGATCGAGGAGGAACCGCGCTACGGGCTGATCGGGCTCACCTTCGTACCGCGCTCGATGTCCGGCGTACGGGAATGGGCCGGGCGCGTCCCCGACCCGGCCCTGCTGGACGCCCGCACGAAGGTCAACGCGCGCGGCGGCCTGATCCTGGGCGGCGGAGTGCTGCGCGTGGCCCGCGCCGCGGAGGAGCCGCTGCGGCGGCGCGTCGGAGAGATCTTCGACCGCTTCGACGTGGTCCTCACCCCGACGACCGCCGTGCCCCCGCTACGCAACGGCGAACTCTCGGACCTCTCCAGCAGCCGCACGGACGCGACCATGATCGCTGCCTGCCCGTACTCCTGGCCCTGGAACGTCCTCGGCTGGCCGGGCATGAGCGTCCCCGCGGGCTTCACGGCCGCGGACCGCCTGCCCCTGGGCGCGCAACTCCTCGGCCCCGCGCACAGCGAACCGCTCCTGATCTCCCTCGCGGCCCAGCTGGAGGCGGCGGAGCGTTGGTTCGAACGACGGCCCGAGCCTACGTATGCGAGCCCGGCGACGGCCTGCGCGTGATCGAACACCACACGGCCTTGGAGGGACGGCATGTGAAGCCGTGAGGCGAGGCGAAGTACCCCCAGTTGTCGGCGAGCGAACGGAGGAGGGCCAGGCCGCGGCCGTTGTCGTCGTAAGGATGAGGGGCCGGGGGCGGGGCCGGCGGGAGTTCGCCGCTGTCCCACGCCGTCAGCGTGAGCATCTCCCACTGCGACCATGAGATACGGAGCTCGGCGGCCTCGGTGGTGTGCACGATGGCATTGGTGAGCAGCTCACACGCCAGCAGCTCCGCGCGCCCCATCAGCTCGCTCAGGCCGTGGGCCGCCAGCGCGGCGCGGGCGGCGCCACGAGCGATGGGAACGGCGCGGGCGTCGTTGGGAACGCGCAGGCGGTACTCGAACGGCTCGATCTCTTCAGCGGCGAGGTGGACTGGCTTCGGGGCAGGCAGGAGCAGCATGTCGCCTCCGGCGGGGTGGGGTGAAGTGACCTTGCGCCCGGTGTCGTTGCCGCGGGGACCACTGCGTGGGGGCAGGGCGGGGCGGTGCGCTTCCGGGACGGGAAGCTCACGGTGTGAGCTGCGCAACACCCAACGTAGGGTGCTAGGTAGCACCTCCGCAACGGAGTCGGTGGAGTTAACCCGCAGGGGTGCGTCGTGGCATCGTGACGACCGTTGGCACCTTGGAACAGGGAGAGTTGGGGCATGGCGCCCAGGAACAACCCGACCGCCCGGCAGGTCCGGCTGGGCACGGAGCTGCGCAGGATGCGCGAGCGAGCGGGCATGAAGGCCAGTGAAGCTGCGCGCCGGCTCGGTGTGAGCCCGATGCAGATGAGCCACATGGAGACGGCGCGACTCGGCGTCGGCAAAGAGCGGCTGTGCGCACTTGCCGCGCAGTACGACTGTGACGATTCCGCGTACGTGGATGCGCTGATCGCCATGACGGGACGCCGGGGACGGGAGTGGTGGGAGGAGTTCCGGAATGCGGTGGTACCCGAAGCCTTGGACCTTGCAGCCCTGGAGTGGTACTCCACGAGCATCCAGGGCCTGCAGACCGTGCACGTCCCCGGATTGCTGCAGACCAGCGCCTACACGCGGGCTCTGTTCAGCTACCTGAGCCCTGACGCGATGCCTGCCGATCTCGACGCCGAGGTGGAATTCCGCAGGCGACGTCTCGCGGTTCTGAACCGGGACGACCCTCCGCCGTACTCGGCAATCATCCACGAGGCGGCCCTACGCGTGCTGGTCGGCAGCCGGGGTATCGCCCGGGATCAGCTCAACGCCCTACTGGAACGGTCCGAGCAACCAGGCGTGACCATCCGCATCGTTCCGTTTTCCGCCGAGGGTTTCGCGGGAATGGGCTACTCGATGCTGTACGCAACGGGTCCCGTCCCGCGGCTGGACACCGTTCAGATCGACCACGTACACGGCAGCATCTTCCTCGACGCCGAGGAGCAGCTCGCCCACTATCGCGACCGCTGGCGAACGGTCGAGCGCTCGGCCCTGAGGCCCGGGGAGACGCGAGACCGCATTCATCACATCGCGCGCGAGCTCTGAGGGGTCAAAGATGCGCCAAGTGACGTGGCAGAAATCCTCCTTCTCCGGCAACGGACCGGGTAATGACTGCGTCGAAGTAGCTGAGGTGCCTGGTGCGGTGGCAGTCCGCGAAAGCGACGAGCCCGGCAGAGCGATAACAGCTCCACCGGAGGCGTTCGCCGCACTGATACGTAGGCTCAGGGCGGGAGGGCCCATGGACAGTGGGTGGCAGAAGTCCACGTTCTCGGGAAATGAGCAGAGCAACGACTGCGTGGAAGTCGCCGTGATCGGGGACGCGCTCGCCCTCCGCGAGAGCGACACCCCCGCCGCCGTGGTGCGGACCACCCCACCCGCCCTCGGCGCACTGATACGCGCCCTCAAGGCGGGAGCACGGCCTGGATGATGGGTGGCGTAACTCCACGCTGAACGACGGGAGCCACAGTGTCGGAACCGGATCGTCAAGGCCCTGCGAACCCGCGTGAGCCCATGACCGTCGAAGAGATCGAGGCGGCGAATGTCAGGGCGCCGGCCAAGCTCAACGGTCGGGTGACGCTCGCCGAGTACGACACGCGGTGGCCTGACGTGTTCGCTCAGCAGGCCGCACTGGTGAGCGAACAGCTCGGCAGTACCGGGTGCCGGGTCGAGCACGTCGGATCCACGTCCGTGCCGGGTCTGCCCGCCAAGCCGGTCATCGACATGTTGCTGGTCGTCCCCGACTCGGCCGAGGAAGCGTCCTACGTTCCGGCCTTGGAGGGCCTCGGGTTCGAGCTCGTCATTCGTGAGCCGGGCTGGTTCGAGCACCGTGTGCTGCGCAAGTACGACCTCGGTCCGGGCGCCGATTCCGCCAACCTGCACGTGCTGTCCGACGGTTGCCAGGAGATCGACCGGATGCTGCTCTTCCGTGACCGGCTGCGCCGCGACGATTCCGACCGCGAGCTGTACGCCGAGACCAAGCGGTCCTTGTCACGGCAGACCTGGGAGTACATGCAGAACTATGCAGACGCCAAGAGCGACGTGATCGCGCAGATCCTCAAGCGCGCCGGTCATGAAAGCTGACGCGCCGGCCGGCGGCTTCGGGCGCGCTTTTCCGCCGGCCCCCGGCCGGCATCGTTAGGAAGCCGTGCCCCGATGCATCCCGCAGGCAGTGCCCACCCCCGCCGGACGTGAGGCGTTACCGTCCGCCCCGCGTCATCAGCAGCAGCGCCCCGATGGCGATGATCGGGGTGATGACGATGAGGACGAGGCCCATCGGGTTGCGGTGGTTGTAGACCCAGCGGGTGCCGTAGCGCTGGCGCATGTAGAGGGGCTGGTCGTCGGCGGCGGGGGTGCGGTCGCGGTCGTGATCGCCGGCGTGGTCGTTCTCGGGGCGCATAAGGTCAGGCTACGGACGGCCGTTCGATGTGGCGATCATTTTGTCGCACCCCTGTTGCTTTGTGGCGCGGCTGGTACATCCGGGTTATGGGGCGAGGATGTCCAGTTCCGCCATCGCGCCCGCCGTGATCTCGCGGGTCAGGGCCTCCGCGCGGGCCGCGTCCCGTTCCCGTACGGCTTCGGCGACGCGTACGTGGAGGGTGACGGCGGCCGGGTCGGGGTCGGTGAACATGACCTGGTGTTCGGTGCGGCCGGTGAGGACCTCGGCGACGACGTCGCCCAGGCGGGCGAACATCTCGTTGCCGGAGGCGCGCAGGATCACCCGGTGGAAGGCCACGTCGTGGACCAGATAGGCGGACAGCTGCTGGCCGCGGGAGGTGGCGACCATGCCGAGGGCGTGCCGGGTCAGCTCCTCGCACTGCTCGGCCGTGGCGAGGCGTGCCGCGAGGCCCGCCGCCACCGGCTCGACGGCCGAGCGCAGGACGGTGAGGGAGCGGAGCTGGCGCGGGCGGTCCGCGCCGGCCAGGCGCCAGCGGATGACCTGCGGGTCGTAGACGTTCCACTCCTCGGTGGGGCGGACGGTCACGCCGACCCGGCGCCGGGAGGCGACCAGGTGCATGGACTCCAGGACGCGTATCGCCTCGCGGATCACCGTGCGCGAGACCTCGAAGCGCTGTTCCAGCTCGTCGGTGCGCAGCACGCTGCCCGGCGGGTACGCGCCCGCCGTGATCGCGGGCCCGAGGGACTCCAGCACGCGTCCGTGCAGCCCCTGCCCCTGGTTTTCCATGGGGCAAGCCTACGGTCCCCGGTCGCGGCAAATTAAGTATGACGTTTGAGTCACAGAGTCTTGAATATGTCGTACGTAATGCGTTTCAGTGTCCGCACCCCCCGTCAACGGAGACAGCGAGGCCCTGATGAGCAGCCGTCCGGCATACCCCCACGTCGTCGTAGTGATGGGCGTCGCCGGTACCGGAAAGACCACCGTCGGCCCGCTCGTCGCGGAGGCCCTCGGCGTCCCCTACGCCGAGGGCGACGACTTCCACCCGGCCGCCAACATCGCCAAGATGTCCGCCGGAACCCCCCTCGACGATGCCGACCGGGCCCCCTGGCTCGACGCCATCGGTACGTGGGCCGCGGGCCGGGCCGGCCGCGGCGGGGTCGTCAGCTGCTCCGCGCTCAAGCGGGCGTACCGGGACCGGCTGCGTGCGGCCGCCCCCGGTCTCGTCTTCCTCCACCTCACCGGCGATCACGACCTGATCGCCGGCCGCATGGCCGCCCGTAAGGGCCACTTCATGACCACCCGGCTGCTGGACTCCCAGTTCGCGACCCTCGAACCGCTCGGCGCGGACGAGGCGGGCGTCGACGCGGACGTCGAGCCCGGGCCGGAGGTCATCGCCCGGCGGGCCGTTGAGGCGCTGCGGCGCCTCTGACCCACTTCCCCCCTCCACCCTCCCCTCCAAGGAAGCCCCGTGAGCACTCTCAGCGTCGAGATGCTGGCCGCGGCCCCCGCCGAACCGATCACTTCGGCGGGTCACGCACAGCTGGGGATCGCCGTCCTCGTCGGCATCGCCGTCATCGTCCTCCTCATCACCCGCCTCAAGCTGCACGCCTTTCTCTCCCTGACCATCGGTTCGCTGGTGCTCGGGGCCGTGGCGGGCGCGCCCCTGGACAAGGCCATCGCGAGCTTCACCGCCGGGCTCGGGGCGACCGTCTCCGGCGTCGGCGTCCTCATCGCGCTCGGCGCGATCCTGGGCAAGCTCCTGGCCGACTCCGGCGGCGCCGACCAGATCGTCGACACGATCCTGGCGAAGGCGGGGCCGCGCTCGATGCCCTGGGCGATCGTGCTGATCGCCGGCGTCATCGGCCTGCCGCTCTTCTTCGAGGTCGGGATCGTCCTGCTGATCCCGGTGGTGCTGCTCGTCGCCAAGCGCGGCAACCACTCCCTGATGCGCATCGGCATCCCCGCGCTCGCCGGGCTGTCCGTCATGCACGGCCTGGTGCCCCCGCACCCCGGCCCGCTGGCCGCCATCGACGCCATCGGCGCGAACCTCGGCGTCACCCTCGCCCTGGGCGTGCTCATCGCCGTGCCCACCGCCGTGATCGCCGGCCCGCTCTTCTCCCGGCTGGCGGCCCGCTGGGTGGACGTCACGCCGCCCGAGAAGCTCATACCGCAGCGGCCCTCGGCCGAACTGGAGCGACGCCCCAGCTTCGCCGTCACGGTCGCCACGGTCATGCTGCCCGTCGTCCTCATGCTCGCCAAGGCCCTCGTCGACATCGTCGTGGACGACCCCGAGAACCACGTCCAGCGCGTCACCGACGTCATCGGCTCGCCGCTGATCGCCCTGCTCGCCGCCGTCCTCGTCGGGCTGTTCACGCTCGGCCGCGCCGCCGGCTTCGGCCGCGACCGGCTCGCCGTGACCGTGGAGAAGTCCCTCGTCCCCATCGCCGGCATCCTGCTGATCGTCGGCGCCGGCGGCGGCTTCAAGCAGACCCTGATCGACGTGGGCGTCGGCCGGATGATCCTGGACTTCTCCAAGGACTGGTCGGTCTCGGCCCTGCTGCTGGCCTGGCTGATCGCCGTCGCCATCCGGCTCGCGACGGGCTCGGCGACGGTCGCCACCATCTCGGCCGCGGGCCTCGTCGCCCCGCTGGCCGCCGACATGAGCACCACGCACGCCGCGCTGCTCGTCCTGGCCGTCGGCGGCGGCTCGCTGTTCTTCAGCCACGTCAATGACGCCGGGTTCTGGATGGTGAAGGAATACTTCGGCATGGACGTCGGGCAGACGATCAAGACGTGGTCGCTGATGGAGACCGTGATCTCCGTCGTCTCCCTCGTGTTCGTGCTGCTGCTGTCGCTGGTCCTCTGACGCGCCGGGGGCCTCGGCCCCCGGTCCGTTGCTCCTCTCGGCCGTGGTTGCGCCGCCCGCTCTGCGTTGCTGCCACTCCGATGGACATATCGGACCTTAGGCTTCGCGCATGCGCATCGGAAGACCTGTCGCCGTACTGCTCGGCGCCTCCCTGCTGGCAGCCGGCTGCACGAGCAGCCCCTCCCCGAAACACGCGGATGCGAAGAGCACCCCGAACGGCGGCGCCACCGCCCCCGCTTCCCCCGACGCGGCGGCGGGGCCGCTCGGCGCCTCCGACCTCCAGGGCCGCTGGTGGACCTGGGCGGCCTCCAGCCCCAGCGGCTCCAACCCGGTCGAGGACCGGGACGGCAGCCTGTGCGACCGGGGCCAGAAGGACGGCGTCTGGTTCCTGGCCGGCACCTTCGGCGAACGCGCCAAGCGCACCTGCGCCGTCCCGGCCGGGCGGCGGGTGGCGTTCCCGCTGGTGAACCTGATGAGCGATCAGGCCGGCTGCTCCGAGTTCATGGCCCCCGCCAAGGGCACCGCCACCCTCGACGGCAAGCCCCTGCGGGCCGAGCGCTACGACGCCACGCCCGTACGGGTCACCGCCGAGGAGGGCAACCCCCTCACCGACGGCGGCGGCAGCTTCCGCACCCACGCCTGCGGGCTGTGGGTGCAGATGGAGCCGCTGCGCCCCGGCAATCACACCGTGCAGATCCGCGGTTCCTCCGGACGCTTCACCGTCTCGGTCGACTACACGCTCAAGGTGCCGGCGGCCGGGGCGGCCACGGACCACGACGCCGCCTGACCGATCGGGCCGTGGGCCGTGGGCCGTGGGACGTGGGCCCGGCCCGTGCCACCGCTCAGGGGTGCATCTCCGGGACCGCCCCTATTCCCGACACCTCCGCCAGATACGCCCGCACGTCCGCCGCGTCGTCCGTGGCCAGCCCGACGTAGCCGTCCGGGCGGACCAGGAACAACCCCGTGCCGTACGCCGCCTTGGCGTGCCCGCCGGCATCGACCAGATCCGGCGCGGTGCCACCGATCCGGTACGTACGGACCCACTCCACGTCCGCCACCGCGGCTGCCACCGGCTCGCCCTCGGCATCCGACCCGGTGAGGTCCAGCAGGGTGAAATGCGGGCCCCGGAAGGCGTCGAAGAGGCTGAAGGGTGCGCCCGAGGGGTCGGTGCAGGGCGCGTCGGGCGCCCGGTCGCCCGCCCGCAGGACGTCCTCCGGGCCGGCCTTCGGCGCGCCCTCCTCCGCCCCCTCCGTCCCCTCCCGCAGGCCCCGGCGCAGCTCGCGCGCCAGCGGGCCCGTCCGGTAGTGGAGGGTGAGCTGGTGGGTCTCCTTGCCGCGCCGCGACAGGCCCCGCTCGAAGCCGAGCGTGCGGTCCTGCCCGTGCATGCGCGTGCTCAGGGCCAGCACGTCGGAGGCCACCTGCATCCGCTCGGCGTCGTACGTGTCGAGCAGGGCGTCCGGCGCGCCGTGCCGCAGGACGGCGCCCAGCTTCCAGCCGAGGTTGTAGGCGTCCTGCACGCTGGTGTTGAGGCCCTGCCCGCCGGCGGGGGAGTGGATGTGCGCGGCGTCCCCGGCGAGGAAGACCCGGCCGGTGCGGAAGCGCTCGGCCATGCCGGCCTTCGGCCGGAAGGACGACGCCCAGACGGTCTCCTCCGGCACGAGGCCCGTGATGCCCGTGCGTTCGGTGATGAGCCGGGCCAGCGCCTCCGGGGTGGCGTCGCGCTCCGGATCCGGCTCGTAGGCGGTGTCGGCCCAGAAGGCCATGATCTGGACGGTGTCCGCCGAGGCCTCCAGCGGGCGCAGGCCGATGAGCCCGCCGGGAGCCGTGGGCCACATGTGCCAGTGGTCGCGGTCGATCCCCGCCTGCTCGAAGCCGGTCATCCTCACATCGGCGATCTGCGCCGCGCGGGCGTCGACGCTCTCGACCTCGAAGGGCACGCCGAGCGCCTTCCGGACGGCGCTGCGCCCGCCGTCCGCCGCGACGAGATAGGCCGCCCGCACCGTCTCCACCCTGCCGTCGGCACGCCGCAGCTCGGCCGTGACGCCCGAGCCGTCCTCGTCCTGGGTGAATCCCGTCAGCTCGGTGCTGAAGTCCACCCGGCCGCCCAGCTCTTCGAGGCGCGCGTACAGCACCTCCACCGTGCGCCACTGGGGGCACATCAGCACATCGGGGTAGGGCACGCCGGGCGAGGGATCGCCGGGCTCGACGAGATCCCACTCGCGCAGGCGCTCGGTGCCCTCCCACGTCTGCATGGGCGGGACGGGGCCGCCGGAGGCCAGCAGGGCCTCCACCGTGCCCAGGTCGTCCATCACCTCCAGGCTGCGCGGCTGTATCCCCGTGCCGCGCGAGCCGGGGAATCCGCGCCCGTCCCGCTCGACGAGCCGGTGGCGGATACCGCGCCGCGTCAGGTCGATGGCGAGCACGAGACCGGTGGGCCCGGCTCCGGCGATGAGCACTTCGGTGTCCAGTGCCTTCGTCCCCGGTGCCCCGGCGTCCAGTGCTGCGGTGTCCAGTGCTGCGGTGTCCACGAGAATCCCCCTTAACGTTGTTAAGTTCGCGCTGTGCCCAGCCTGAACTGAACGCCGTTAAGCTGTCAAGGTGGCAACTCGCATCGACCGCGCCCAAGTGGCCGAAACCGCACTCCGCCTGCTCAACGAGGTGGGCCTCGAAGGCCTGACCCTGCGCAGGATCGCCAAGGAGCTGGGCGTCCAGGCCCCGGCCCTCTACTGGCACTTCAAGAACAAGCAGGAGCTGCTCGACGAGATGGCCACGGAGATGTTCCGGCGTATGGCCGGATCCCTCCGTGACGTCGACACCGGCACATGGCAGGGCTTCCTGGCCGGCTCGGCCCGCGTGGTCCGCGATTCCCTGCTCGGCTACCGCGACGGCGCCAGGGTCTTCAGCGGCACGCGCTTCACCGACACCGGCTACGCGAGCCCGGTGGAGGAGATGATGCAGGTGATCGTGGAAGCGGGCTTCACCCCGAAGGCCGCCGCCCGCGCCTGGTTCACCGTCAACACGTACACGATGGGGTACGTGATAGAGGAGCAGTCCGTCTACCCCGTCCCCGGCGGCGAGCGCGACCCCGCGTACGAGCTGGCGGAGCGCGCCCTGAGGCTGGAGGACTACCCCCTGGCCGTAGAGGCAGGAGAGGCGTTCTTCAACGACCTCGACGCCGGATTCGAGGAGGGCCTGCACGCCGTCGTCGCCGGCATCGAGGCGACCTTGCTACCGCCGTCCGCCAGGGGATCCGCCGGGAGTTCCCCCGGGGTCGAGTGACCTGCGCAGCACGGGCGTGAGCCGCTGTTCCACACAACGGTGCAGCAGCCACGCCAGGCCCAGCATCAGGGCGACGGTCAGGCCGAGCGTCGCGTACGAGGGGATGCCGAGGCTCCGGTGGAGGGCGCCGATCACCACCCACCCCAGGTGCTCGTGCACGAGGTAGAACGGGTATGTCAGCGCGCCCGCGACCGTCAGCCAGCGCCGGTTCGCCCAGCGGAACCTGCCCAGGGCGACGGCCGCCACGGCCGCGTAGCCCAGCGCCAGGACGGCCACGATCACGTACGGGGAGCGGTACGAGAAGTAGTGCGGGTTCGGCGGGTGCCACAGCCCCGCCACCGCGTAGTGCTGCCCGACCAGGAAGCTCACGGCGACGATCCCCCAGTGCAGGAGGTCGTGCCCGAAGCGGTGGACCAGATACAGGCCGATGCCGCCGATGAAGTACGACGAGTACTCCGGCATCACCACGACCCGCAGGAACTCCACGTGCGAGGCCGTCGTCACCACGGTCGCCAGCGTCCACACCGCGCAGAACAGCACCACCCGGTGCCGCGTCGCCCCCGGCAGCACCACGAACAACGCGAAGAGCGCATAGAACCGCAGCTCCGCCCAGAGCGTCCAGCACACGCCCAGCACGCGCTGCGCGCCCACCGGCTGCTGCAGCATCGTCAGATTCACGAGCGCGTCGCTGAACGAAACCGTCCTGTACGCGACCCACGGCAGCGCGAACGCGACGGTCACCAGCAGGATCGCCGCCCAGTACGCGGGGTAGAGGCGGGCCGCGCGGGAGGCGAAGAACGAGCGCAGGGGGCGTCCCCAGCCGCTCATGCAGATCACGAAGCCGCTGATGACGAAGAAGATCTCGACGCCGAGGCAGCCGTAGGCGAACGCGCCGGACAGGGTGGGGAATTCGTGGCGCGGCGAGGCGCCCCATGCGCGGCTCACGTCGCCGTCGCGGCCGCCGTAGTGGTAGAGGGCCACCATCAGGGCGGCGATGATGCGGAGGGCGTCCAGGGCGCGGAGGCGGCTGCCGCCGGGGGCGGCCTCCAAGGGCGCCGGCTGTCCCTCGGGGGTCTCGCGGCGCTGCCGGGGGAGTGCCGGGGCCGTCATGTCGTCACCCTCGTCCTGGCCGGCGTCTTCGCCTTGGACAGCCTCCGCTGCAGAGCCCGCGCCCTCCGGGCCACCTTCCGTACGGTCGGGTTGCGCGGCAGGAATCCCAGTTGCGACGGGACCGCGCCCGGCAGCGCCAGGGAGGTCAGGCGGCGGCGCTTGAAGTAGCGGCGGGTGCGGGGGGTGAGGTGTGTGGTGAGGTAGCGCTCCGCGGCGGGGCGGAGGTCCGGGTAGATCCGGGGCTGCATCGCGAAGCCGACCGCGGCCAGGAGGCCGTTGAGATCGGTCCCGCCCTGCGGAACGCCGGTCCCGGACGCGCTCTCGAGCACAGGCAGCGTGGCATCCACCAACGTCACCGGCACCCTGTTGCTGTTCTGGTACGGGCTCAGGCGTTCCAGGAGGAGGTCCGTGCCCGTGTGTGCTGCCGGGAGGCCGTAGAAGGCCGTCGCCGTCAGGAGGGCCGTCGAGAAGCAGCCGGTCACCAGGGCCGGGCGCAGTTGCTGGTAGGCGACCTCGGCCAGGACGGGTGTGTCGAGGACGGTCAGGGTGACGCCGAGCCGGCCGGCCTCCTCCTCCAGCATCTGCGACCAGCGGGCCGGTGCCGCCGGGTGGGGCTTGAAGACGAGGTCGCGGTGGCCGCGCCCGGCTGCGCCGCGCAGCATTCGCACGTGCAGCTGTTCCTCTTCCTCGGGGGTGAGGATGTCGAGCGCCGACAGGTACTGGCCGAGCAGCAGCGCGGCGCCTTCGGGGGCGTCGAGGACGGGTGCGGCGTCGGCCAGCTCGGACAGCACCTTGGTGAAGACCTCCGTGGGGACGATCTCCGGCGCGACGCCGAACTCCGAGAGCAGCAGCGGCCGCAGCCCGGGTACGAGGTCGAGGTGGAGCAGCCGCCCGACGCGGGTGCCGATCAGCGGGTCGAGCTTGTTGCGGGTGGGGCCGTAGCTCATGAGGCCGTCGGCGTAGACGTCGAGCGGTGCGTCGGGGAAGCACTGCACGATCGCGAGCGCGGGGCTGACCTGCAGGGACTCGACGGCGAGGGAGACGTCGTCGTCGCCCAGGTCCCACAGCAGCCGCAGGTGGCGTTCCCACAGGGGAGTGTCGTCCGGTCGCGGCGACCAGCCGGACGGGTGGAAGGGGCGGATCGCGTCGTTCCAGGACAGGACGCCGTCGAAGCGGCTGCGCAGCCGCTCGAAGCCGGGGGCTGCGTCCAGGGCCGGGGTGGTCTCCGGGACGGCGGCGGTGTTGGCGACGAGCAGCAGCCGGCGGTCGGCGGGGGTGAAGCACCCGGCGTCCAGGGCGGCGGCGAGCGTCGCGGCTCCGTAGAGCGTGGACGCGAGGAAGATCTGTGTGCGGTGGCGCGCGGGCATCAGGCGGCCGCCCCGCCGGCCCCGGCAGCCCCACCGGTGCCCGCAGCACCCGCAGCACCGGGCCCCCCGCCCGGTCGTCGCCTCAGCCTCCGCAAGCGGATCGCACGGTCGTAGTCCATGGAATTCACTGCGTCCTTGACGAGTTCCGGTGGCAGTCGGCGCAGTGCGGACGCGCTCTTCGTACGCAATGCACGGGCCACCTGCGGCTCAAAACGTTCGATATTCGTCAGATGATGGGCAATGATTGCGCAATATGTTCGAACGGCTTTCGGGAGGAATTCCTCCGCGTCCCGATCCCGGGCCGTCTCCTCGATGACCTGATCGAATGCGCGCAGGAAATCGAGCTGGCGTACGTCGCCGATCTGGGTGAGCGACGTCGCGACTCCGCGCCGGTAGAAGACGCCCAGCAGCCCGGCCACGGCGAACGTCCGCGCCTCGCGGTGCAGGCGCCAGATCCAGGGCCGGTCCTCGGCCGTCCGCAGGCCGTCGGTGAAGTGCAGCAGGCCGGCGTCCAGCAGCCGCCGGTGGTAGATGCCGGCCCAGGCGTACGGATAGTCGACGGACGTCGAGCGGTCCGCCGGCAGGATCGCGCCGCGGGGGTCGAGCACCACCCCGCGGCGGCCGTGCGGCACGCGCTGCACGGTGCGGGTGCGGCCCGTGCACTGCACGTGGTCCGTGCGGACGAAGTCGACGTCCAGTTCCTCGGTGAACGAGACGAGCTGCGCGTAGTAGCCGGGCGCGAGCCAGTCGTCGCCGTCGAGGAAGGTCAGGTACTCGCCGCGTGCCGCGTCCAGCCCGGTGTTGCGGGCGGTGGCGAGGCCGCCGTTGCGCTCGTGGCGCACGACCACGGCGCCCGGCAGCTCGCGCCCGGCGCGCTCCAGGAGCGCCGGCGTGCCATCGGTCGAACAGTCGTCCACGAGAATGAATTCGAAATCCTCGCGGGCATTCGCACGCAGACTTCTCAGCACATCGGGCGCAAAGGTCTGAACATTGAAGAACGGGACGATGACGGAGAGCTTGACCACCCCGGCGACATTAGGCGGCCACCCGGCATTCGTCTTGTCCACGGGCGGGCGCGGAGGTGAACGAAGCGCGGCGGAATGATGAACCCGGCCCGCTCCCGGGCCGATTCGCCGATCGTCGGTGTGCTGTTTACCGGCTGTTGCCCTCGCGTTGGGCAACGAAACGGAATGGATTTCTATCGTCGGCGACGTGCCATCACGTACCGAACCTCCGCTGCGGATCGCCGTGCTCGCCGACTCCGACACCCGGTGGAAATGGGGGGCGCTCACCGCGCACCGCCTCGCCCCGGGCGCACGGCTCGACGGGCGCCTCCTGAGAGGCCGCGCGACCCCCACCGCCCGCCAGCTCACCGAGGTGGGCGTGGCCGCGGCCGAGATCGCCGAGGTCACGGGGGCCGAGTTCGTCCGCTCGGCCGGACGCGACCGCTGCGACGTCGTGGTGCTCGCCTGCGTCGGCGGCGCGGTCCAGGCCGTGGTGCACGGCCTCGCCGCGGCCTGGGAGGGGGAACCCCGCAGGCCCGTCGTGGTGACCGGCTACGTGGGCGTCGTCTACGAGAAGCTCGCCGACGGGCTGCTGCTGCGCCACGGCGCCGACCTCGTCCTCGCCAACTCCCCGCACGACGCCGCCCGTTTCCGCGAGGTCTACGAGGGGGTGGGTGCGGACGCGTCGTGCGTGACCGAGTGGGCGCTGCCGTTCCTGGGCGACCGGAACGGCCCCGCCCGCGATCAAGTGCGCTCGTTCACCGTCGTGTTCGCCGCCCAGCCCTCCGTGCCGGAGAGCCGCGCCGACCGCACCTATCTGCTGCGGCGCGCCGTCGCGCACGCCCGGGCGCACCCGGAGCGCGAGGTGTTCATCAAACTCCGCAGCAAGCCCGGAGAGCACACCACACACATCGAGGAACTCCCGTACCAGAAGCTCGCCCTGCGCCTGCCCGGCGGGCTCCCCACCAACTGCCGTCTCGTCTACGGGCACATGGGCGAGGTGCTCGACCGCACGGACCTCCTGGTCACCGTGAGTTCCACCGCGGCCCTGGAGTCCCTCCACCGCGGGATCCCCACCGCCGTCCTCACCGACCTCGGCATCCGCGAGTCCCTCGGCAACCACCACTTCCTCGGCTCGGGCTGCCTCGCCTCCTGGGACCGGCTCGACGCCGGCCACCTGCCCGAGGCCGACCCGGAGTGGGCCGCCCGCCAGGGCGTGCCCTCCGACGGCTCCGGGGAGGCCGTCTTCGCCGCCGCCCGGCAGCGCGTCGCCGACCTCGCCGCCCGGCCGGGCCTCCCGCCCCTCGACCCCTACTACACCGCAGCCACCGCACCCGGGTACCTCCCCGCCGTCCTCGCCCGCCACGGCCTCGACCACCGGGGCCGGCCCCTTCCC
>NZ_JBAMDC010000116.1:0-18200 GCF_036961605.1 Streptomyces sp. KLMMK | reverse complement strand
CGTGCCGGCCACGTACGTGCGGCCGGTCTCGTCGCGCACGGCGGCGCCCTCGGGCACGCCGTTGCGGGCGCGCGCGGAACGGGCCAGCGTGATGATCTTGCGGTCTTCGGGGTCCAGCGTGGTCTCCGTCATACCGGGGAGCATAAGCAGCGCCGGTCCGCCGGACCGCCCCGGGATCAGCCCTTGCCGCCGGCCTTCTTCTGCGCCTGCTGCACCTTCTCGACGGCCTTGCGCAGGGCGGACTCGAAGGCGGCCGTGTCGGCGGTGGTGAAGCTGGCCTGGGAGACGGTCACGACGGTGCCGCCGACGCGGACGGCCGCGATGTCGTGCTGGATGCTCACGCCCTCCTCGGTCGCGGCGAAGACGACCCGCGCGCCGCGGGCCCCGTCACCGAGCGCGGGCACCTTCAGCTCGCTGCCGGCGGCCTCGTCCGTGGTGCCGTCGGCGCCCTTGGCCTTGAACGTCCCGCAGGCACCGAAGTCGATCTTCTGCTGCATGATCCTGACGGCCTCGGCCTCCTGGTAGGAGGTGACGCCCTGGGTCATCTGGATCCCGGTGTCGCCGGCCTGCTTGAGGTCGGTCATGGCGTGGGCCTGTGCCTTGGGGCCGTTGTCCGCGCCGACGAAGACGTCGAGCAGGGGCTGGCACGCGGCCTTGTCGGCCTTGCCGAACTGCATGCCGCTCGCGCCGACGTCGTAGGCCGGGATGTCCTTGTTCACCTCCCAGCCGGAGGGCAGGTCGCCGGGCGTGAGCAGGGCCGCCTCGGCCTGCCCGGCGGTGAGGGGGCGGGCCCCCTCGTCCTTGCCCGGGGCGCCCGGGGCGGGGGCGGCGCTGCCGGTGGCCGGGCCGCCGCTCGGCGCGGCGGACGGCTGCTTCCCGTCCTTGCCGCCGTCGCCGCAGGCGGAGAGGGCCAGGAGGGACGCGGCGGCGAACGCGGCGAGGGCGCCACGGCGCAGGGCAGCGGACACGAGGAATCCTTAGGTAAAGGGATGGTCTGCCCGAAGTATGCACAGGGCAAAGCCCCCGGGCTCCGGCGGCCCCTCCCCCGCCTCGGCGGCCCGCGCCGGCCCCGTCAGCCCGCGACCGAGTACATGCCGTCCCGCCGTCCCTCCGGCGAGACGAGCCGCTCCAGCTTCGCGGCCGTGCCCGTGCCCGCCACCGGGTTGTGCATGACGATCGTCAGGTCGGGCCGGGCCGGCACCCGCAGGTGCGTGCTCTCCAGGTACAGGTGCCCGGCCACCGGGTGGTCGAACTCCTTGACCAGTTGGCCGCCCGCCTGCACATCGCCCTGCGCCCACAGCTCCGCGAACTCCGGGCTCGCCGCGGCCACCTCCGCCACGATCTCCTGGAACCCCTCGTCGCCCGGGCGTTCCGAGCACGCGGCGCGGTACTGGGCGACGACCCGCCGGGCGTTCTGCTCCCAGTTCGCCGCGCGGGCGCGGTAGGCGGGGTCGGTGAAGAAGTCGACCAGGCAGTTGGGCCGCGGCTTCCGGCGGAAGCCGATGACCATACGGGCCGAGTCGTTGAAGGCGACCAGGTTCCAGTACGGGTCCATGATGTGCGCCGGGTACGGCATCCAGCCGTCGATCAGCCGCTGCAGGCCCTCGCACAGGTAGTCCGGGTCCGGGGACTGCGGCTGCGGCGGGTTCAGCCCGGCGAGCACGTAGAGGTGCCGGTGCTCGTCCCCGCTCAGCTTGAGCACGTTCGCCACGGAGTCCAGCACCTGCGGCGAGACGGTGATGTCCCGCCCCTGCTCCAGCCATTGGTACCAGGAGGCGCCCACGCCCGCGAGGACCGCGACCTCCTCGCGGCGCAGTCCGGGCGTGCGGCGGCGGCCCCCGCCGTCCGGCAGGCCCACGTCCGCAGGGGACACCCGGGCCCGACGGGTCATCAGGAAGTCACGCAGCTCTTGGCGACGACGCGCCTGTACGGTCATCTCTCCCCCTTGCCTGGTGGTGCGGCCACCACCATAAGCACGCTCTCCCCACGTTTCTTCCGCGCGCCGGAAGGTGGGCGCATGGCGATCGACTCCCCTCCCCGTACGACCCCTGCCGGCGCGGCCGCCGCGGCCGGCCCGGGCATGTCCGCCCGCGACAGGCTGGTCCTGCTCGTGCTGTGCGCCGCGCAGTTCATCGTGGCCCTCGACTTCTCCATCCTGAACGTGGCCCTGCCCGTCCTGGGCGACGACCTCGGCATGGGCCAGGCCGACCTGCAGTGGGCGGTCACCGCCTTCGCCCTCCCCTCCGGCGGCTTCCTGCTGCTCTCCGGCCGGATCGCCGATCTGTACGGGCGGCGCCGCGTCTTCCTGTGCGGGCTCGCGCTGTTCACCGCGGCCTCCGTGCTCGCCACGCTCGCCTGGGCCCCGGCCGTCTTCCTCGCCGGGCGCGCCCTGCAGGGGCTCGGCGCGGCCGTCATCGTGCCGACCGGCATGTCGCTGCTGACCACGACCTTCGCCGAGGGCCCGCAGCGCGAACGGGCCCTGGGCATCAGCGGCACCCTGCTCTCCCTCGGCTTCACCATCGGCATGGTGCTCGGCGGCGTCATGACCGACACGCTCGGCTGGCGCTCGACGATGGGCCTGCTGGCCGTGGCCGGCCTCGGCATCCTCGCGCTCGCACCGCGTCTGCTCACCGAGTCCCGGCACCCGCAGCGGCCCCGGGTCGACATACCGGGCGCGGTGACCGTCACCGGCGGTCTGCTGGCCCTCATCTACGGGCTGTCGACGGCGGCCCAGCGGGGCTTCGGGGGCGCGGACGTCCTCGTCTCGCTGGTGCTGGGCGCCGTCCTGCTCGTGGCCTTCGTCGTCGTCGAGTCCCGGGCCGCCGAGCCGCTGGTCTCCCTGCCGATGCTGCGGCGGCGGACGGTCGCCTGGGGGAACCTGGCCGGGCTGGTCACCTTCGCGATGATGAGCACCGTCGTCTTCCTGCTCACCCTCTACCTGCAGGAGGTGCTGGAGCTCTCGGCCTTCCGCACGGGTCTGGTCTTCGGCGTGCAGGGCGTCTTCGCCGTCGCCGCCGGCATGACCGCGCCGCGGGTCATCGCCCGTTTCGGCGCCCGCACCACGCTCCTCGCAGGCCTGGCCGTCCAGGCCGTCTTCTCGGCCGCGCTGCTCGCCCTGGGGCAGGACGCCTCGGGTGCGTGGCTGGCCCTGGTGGCGGCGAGCGTCGCCTGCATCGGGCACCTGTGGGCGATCGTCGCCTACGGGGTGACGGCGACGTCGGGCCTGCCGGACACCGAGCAGGGCCTGGCCACGGGGCTGGTGACCAGCTCGCAGCAGGTCGGGCTCACGATCGGGATCCCGCTGCTGAGCGCGGTCTCCGCCGCGCGGACGGCTTCGCTCCAGGACAGCGGTTCCGGCTTCGCTTCGGCGACGCTGGGCGGCATCCGCCTGGGCCTGGGCGTGGACGCCGCGGTCGTGGCGGCGGTGGCGGTCCTGGTGGCGGTGGGCCTGCGCACGCGGGGCAAGGTCTGACCTTCCCCGGATGCCGTTCGGGCCGGGTGGTTGCCGCGTCGCGGCGACCACCCGGCCCGTACGGCAGGGGGTGAAGTCAGCGAACCGGTTCCACCAGCACCGTCACGATGCGGTTCCGGCGGCCCGCCGCGGCCTCCGCGGTCAGGCGGAGGCCGGTGATGCCGCCGGGTTCCCCGAGCCCGTAGCCGGCGAGGTCGACCTCGGCCACCGCGCCCGCGATCGGCACCCGGCCCAGGGACTTGGCCAGCAGGCCGCCGACCGTCTCCACGTCCTCGTCGTCGAGCTCGTCGAAGCCGTAGAGCTCGCCGAGGTCGCCGAGGTCGAGGCGGGCGGTGACGCGGTAGCGGCCGTCGCCGAGCTCCTCGACGGGCGGCAGCTCGCGGTCGTACTCGTCGGTGATCTCGCCGACGATCTCCTCGAGGATGTCCTCGATGGTGACGATGCCGGCGGTGCCGCCGTACTCGTCGATGGCGACGGCGCAGTGGTTGCGCTGCTGCTGCATCTCCCGCAGCAGGTCCCCCGCGTTCTTCGTGTCGGGCACGAAGACGGCGGGCCGCATCGCGGTGGAGACCAGCTCGGACTCCGCGTCCCGGCTGATGTGCGTCTTGCGGACGAGGTCCTTGAGGTAGACGACGCCCACGATGTCGTCCTCGCTCTCGCCGGTGACCGGGATCCGGGAGAAGCCGGAGCGCAGGGCGAGGGTGAGGGCCTGGCGGATGGTCTTGCCGCGCTCGATGACGACGAGGTCCGTGCGCGGCACCATCACCTCGCGCACGAGAGTGTCGCCGAGCTCGAAGACGGAGTGCACCATGCGGCGCTCCTCGTCCTCGATCAGGGACTCCTTCTCCGCGAGGTCGACCATCGCCCGCAGCTCGGCCTCGGAGGCGAAGGGTCCCTTGCGGAAGCCCTTGCCGGGGGTGAGGGCGTTGCCGATGAGGATCAGCAGCTGCGGCACCGGGCCCATGACGCGGGCGAGTGGCAGCAGGACGTAGGCGGCCGCGGTGGCGGTGCCCAGCGGGTGCTGGCGCCCGATGGTGCGCGGGGAGACGCCGACGGCAACGTAGGAGACGAGGACCATGACGGCGATGGCGACGGTCAGCGCCTGCCAGGTCTTCTCGAACTCCTGCAGGCAGGCGTAGGTGACCAGCACGCCGGCCGCCATCTCGCAGGCGACGCGGACGAGCAGGGCCACGTTCAGGTAGCGGGTGGGGTCGGCGGCGACGGCCATCAGCCTGGCGCTGCCGCGCCGCCCGGAGCGGACGGCCTCCTCCGCGCGGAACCGGGTGGTCCGCGCGAGGCCGGCCTCGGCGCAGGCGGCGAGCCAGGCCACGACCAGGAGGAGGACCGCGACCGCGATCAGCTGGCCGGTCACGTGATCGTGGGTGCCGGGGACGGCCCCTCGATCCCGCGCTCGGCCCGCCAGCCGTCGACGATGGCGGCCTGGAGGCCGAACATCTCGGCCTTCTCGTCGGGCTCCTCGTGGTCGTAGCCGAGGAGGTGGAGGACGCCGTGGACGGTGAGGAGCTGGAGCTCCTCGTCCATGGAGTGCCGGGTCGGCGCGTCCAGGCCCTGCTTCTCGGCGACCTCCGGGCACAGCACGATGTCACCGAGGAGGCCCTGGGGGGGCTCGTCGTCGTCCTTGGCCGGGGGACGGAGCTCGTCCATCGGGAAGGACATCACATCGGTCGGGCCGGGCAGGTCCATCCACTGGATGTGGAGCTGCTCCATGGCTTCGGCGTCGACAACGATGACCGAGAGTTCGGAGAGCGGGTGGATGCGCATCCGGGCCAGGGCGTAGCGGGCGATGTCGAGGACCGCCTGCTCGTCGATGTCCGTGCCGGATTCGTTGTTGACGTCGATAGCCATCGTGTTTTTACCGGGGGGTGCTTTCGTTTCGGCTGTCGTACTGCTCGTACGCGTCGACAATACGGCCGACGAGCTTGTGCCGGACGACGTCGTTGCTGGTGAGCAGGGAGAAGTGGACGTCCTCCACCCCTTCGAGGATCTCCCGGACCTGGCGCAGTCCGCTCTTCGTACCGCCGGGGAGGTCGACCTGGGTGATGTCGCCCGTGATGACGATCTTGGAGTCGAAGCCGAGCCGGGTGAGGAACATCTTCATCTGCTCGGGGCTGGTGTTCTGGGCCTCGTCGAGGATGATGAAGGCGTCGTTGAGGGTGCGGCCGCGCATGTACGCCAGCGGCGCGACCTCGATCGTCCCGGCGGCCATCAGGCGCGGGATGGAGTCGGGGTCGAGCATGTCGTGCAGCGCGTCGTAGAGGGGGCGCAGGTAGGGGTCGATCTTCTCGTAGAGCGTGCCGGGCAGGAAGCCGAGCCGCTCGCCCGCCTCGACCGCCGGCCGGGTCAGGATGATCCGGTTGACCTGCTTGGACTGCAGGGCCTGGACCGCCTTGGCCATGGCCAGGTAGGTCTTGCCGGTGCCGGCGGGGCCGATGCCGAAGACGACCGTGTGCTTGTCGATCGCGTCGACGTAGCGCTTCTGGTTGAGCGTCTTGGGCCGGATGGTGCGACCGCGGCTGGAGAGGATGTTCTGGGTGAGGACCTCGGCGGGGGTCTCGGCCCCCTGCTCCTCGTCCCTGAGCATGGCGATCGAGCGTTCCACCGCGTCCTCCGTCATCGGCGCACCCGTGCGGAGCACCAGCATCATCTCGTCGAACAGGCGCTGTACGAGGGCGACTTCCCGCGGCTCCCCGGTGGCGCTTACCTCATTGCCCCGTACGTGGATGTCCGTCGCCGGGAACGCTTTCTCGATGACCCGCAGGAGGGAGTCCCCCGAGCCCAGGACCGTCACCATGGGGTGCTTGGCCGGGACCGTGAACCTCGCCGTCGCCTGCGGTCGTGTGGGTGTCTGCGTCATGGGCCGGCCCGATGGCCTGCTCATCGCCTCTTCTCTGCACTCCTGTGTCCGGACGGTGTCCGGAAATCCTTGGAATACCAGGGTACGACGGCAGGCGCACGGGCCCGAGGGCTTTTCCGGCTGCACGGGGCCCGCCCGCGCGGGCCCCGCGGCTACGGTCTGCGGAAACCGAGGGTGGGGACCGCCCGGCGCAGCGGCCAGGGCCGGGCGGCCGCGGGCAGCAGCCCGTCGAGGAAGGCGTAGCGGCGGCGGACGGCCGGGCTCTGGTCGTCGTAGGACCGCACGTGCTTCCACCAGGCGGCGATCTCGACCCACCCGGGGGCCGACAGCGACCCTCCGAATTCCTGTACGGAAAGGGCGGCCGTCAGCCCGGCGAAGGCGAGCCGGTCGGCGAGCGGCCAGCCGGCCAGGGTGCCCGTGACGAAGCCCGCGACGAAGACGTCGCCGGCGCCCGTGGGGTCGAGCGCCTCGACGGCGATCGCCGGGACCTCCGCGCTCTCCCCCGTGCGGCTGTCGACCGCGAAGGCGCCCTTCTCCCCCATCGTGACGACGGCGACCGGCACCTTCTCGGCGAGCGCGCGGGCGGCGGCCCGCGGGCAGTCGGTGCGGGTGTAGCGCATGGCCTCCTCCGCGTTGGGCAGGAAGGCCTCGCAGTGCTCCAGGCCCGCCAGGTCGGCCGGGTCCCAGCGGCCGGTCTCGTCCCAGCCGACGTCCGCGAAGACCCTGCTGCCGCGGGCCGCCGCCCGGGCGATCCACTCCTCCTCGCGGCCCGGCACCAGCAGGGCCACGCAGGCCCGCGAGGACGGCGGGCACTCGGGCGCGGGCACCCCTCCGGCACCGGGCGGCGGCGCCTCGTGCCCGTGCGAGATCATCGTCCGCTCGCCCTCGTAGGCCATCGAGACGGTCACCGGCGAGTGCCACCCGGCCACCGTGCGCGACAGGCCGAGATCGATCCCCTCCCCTTGCGCGAGCGCCTCCCAGCAGTACTCGCCGTACATGTCGTCCCCGAAGGCCGCGGCGAGGGAGGTGCGCAGGCCCAGCCGGGCCAGGGCGGTGGCCATGTTGGCGATGCCGCCCGGGCTCGACCCCATGCCCCGCGCCCAGGACTCCGTGCCGCGCACGGGGGCCGAGTCCAGGCCCGTGAAGATGATGTCGAGGAAGACCGTTCCGGTCAGGTACACGTCGGTGGGCGGGTCGTCCGCCGAGCGGACCTCCGCCAGCGGGTCGAGGACGGGAGCCGCCCCCTGGAACTCGAATCCCTCGGTGCGCTCGCCCGGGCAGTGCCCGTTCCGGATGTCCTGCCGGGGCGTCGAGTGGGGCGAAGAGGTCGTCATACGCGCTCGCTGCTCCTCTCACGGGGTGCGGATCCGGACAGTGTGCCCGATGCTGAGGTACCTTCCGGAATATGAGGCTGACGATTCTCGGCGGTGGCGGGTTCCGGGTGCCTCTGGTGCACCGGGCCCTCCTGGACGACGCGCGGCGCGACACCCCGGGCCGCTGTACGGAACTCGTGCTCTACGACACCGATTCCATGCGGATGAGAGTGATCGCTTCGGTGCTGGCGGCGCAGGCCGACGGGGTGCCCGGCGCCCCCTCCGTGCGCATCGCGCACGGCCTGGACGACGCGCTGCGCGGCACCGACTTCGTGTTCTCGGCCATCCGGGTGGGCGGCACGGCCGGCCGGGTGCTGGACGAGCGGATCCCCCTGAGCGAAGGGGTGTTGGGACAGGAGACCGTCGGCGCGGGCGGGGTCCTGTACGGGCTGCGCACGGTGCTGGTGGCCCTGGAGATCGCGGAACGGGTGGCGGCGGTCGCCCCCGACGCCTGGGTCATCAACTTCACCAACCCCGCGGGCATGGTGACGGAGGCGATGTCGGCCGTTCTGGGGCGGCGGGTCATCGGCATCTGCGATTCGCCCGTGGGGCTGGTGCGGCGGGCGTCGCGGGCCGCCGGAGCCGACCCGGATCGGGTGACCTTCGACTACGTGGGACTCAATCACCTGGGCTGGCTCAGATCGCTGTGCGCCGGCGGCGAGGACCTGCTGCCGCGCCTGCTCGCGGACGACGAGGCCCTGGCCTCCTTCGAGGAGGGCAAGCTCTTCGGCGCGGACTGGCTGCGCGCCCTGGGCGCGCTGCCGAACGAATACCTGCACTACTACTACTTCCGCCGCGAGACCCTGCGCTCGGTGCTGGAATCCCCCGAGACCCGGGGCCAGTTCCTCGACCAGCAGCAGAGCGGCTTCTTCACCGAGGCGGCGGCCGCGCCGGAGCGCTCGTACGAGCTGTGGGAGCGCACCCGGCTGCAGCGCGAGTCGACCTACATGGCCGAGAGCCGCGCGGCCAGCGGCGGCTGGCAGCGGGACTCCTGCGACCTGGACGGGGGCGGCTACGACAAGGTAGCGCTCGAACTGATGCGGGCCGTCGCCCGGGACGAGCCCGCGCGCCTGATCCTCAACGTCCCCAACGGCACGACCGTCCCCGGGCTGGCCCCCGAGGCCATCATCGAGACGGTCTGCGAGGTGGACGCCCGGGGCGCCCGCCCCCTGCCGTGCAAGCCGCTGCGCGAGGACCAGCTGGGGCTGATGCTGCAGCTCAAGGCGGTCGAGCGGGCCACGATCGCGGCCGCGGTGCACGAGGACCGCGGCGCGGCGCTGCGCGCCCTCGCCCTGCACCCGCTGGTCGACTCGCCGGCGGTCGCGGCCCGCATCCTGGAGCGGGCCGGGCGCGGGCCCGTCCGGCGCCCGGGAGGGGAGACGACGCCCCTACCCGCGTAGACAAGGCTTGACCTGCACTTGCTTGACCTGCACCCGGCAAGGCCCTAGCTTCGCGCTGCACCGCCCTTGCTACTCAGGAGTACACACGTGCAGCTCAGCCTTGCGTCCAAGCGCGCCCGCATCGCCGCGGCCGGCGCCGCACTCGCCGTCGGCGCCGGCCTCTACACGGCCGGCGCGGCCGGCGCGGAGCAGTCCGCACCGCGCACGGACAAGGAGATCCCGAACCTCACCAAGGTGACGGACAAGATCAAGGCCTACTACGGCGACACGGTCGACAAGAACGGCCAGCACCACGCGTCGCCCGACAGCAACTACGCCAAGCAGGTCGCCGACATCGAGAAGAAGGCGAAGGCGCAGCTGGAGAAGGTCGTCAAGAACCAGGCGGGCAAGGGCAAGAAGGGCGCCAGGCCCGCCATCGTCCTCGACCTCGACGACACGACCCTGCTCACCTACAACTACGAGCTCCAGGTCGGCTTCCACTTCACGCCCGAGTCCCAGGACGCGTACCTGAAGTCCACCGACATGGCCCCGGTCTTCGGCATGCCGCAGCTGGTCAACTGGGCGCAGTCCAAGGGCATCACGGTCTTCTACGTCACCGGCCGCGGCGAGCACCAGCGCGACTGGAGCGTGCGCAACCTCAAGAACGCCGGCTACAAGCCCGCCGCCGACCCCGCGCACTTCTACCTGAAGAACAAGCAGACGCCGCCGGCGTACCTGCCGTGCGGCGCCAAGTGCACCACCGTCGAGTACAAGGCGGGCACACGCAAGCACATCGAGTCCCAGGGCTACCGCATCGTCGCCAACTTCGGCGACCAGCACAGCGACCTGCAGGGCGGGTACGCGCAGCACACCTACAAGCTGCCGAACCCGATGTACTTCCTCCCGTAACCCCGCTCCCTAGCGCCTTTTCGGCACAGGGACGCGCATCAGGTCCCGGGCGACCGTGAGCTCGCCCTCGAAGCCCGCCGCCCGGGCCTGCTGTTCGAAGACCGCGGGGTCGTCGTACCGCTGCGAGAAGTGCGTCAGCACGAGATGGCGCACTCCCGCTTCCGCGGCGACCCGCCCGGCCTGACCGGCC
The DNA here is from genome assembly GCF_036961605.1 of Streptomyces sp. KLMMK. Taxonomy (NCBI): domain Bacteria; kingdom Bacillati; phylum Actinomycetota; class Actinomycetes; order Kitasatosporales; family Streptomycetaceae; genus Streptomyces; species Streptomyces sp. KLMMK. The sequence continues at coordinate 8,002 of NZ_JBAMDC010000116.1, read as the reverse complement.
GTCAGGTGGCCGTGGTCCGCGGCGAGGGCCGCGTCCTCGTCGGTGAACGTCGACTCGATGACGAGCATGTCGCAGCCCTCGGCGAGCTCGTACACGCCGTCGCACAGCCGGGTGTCCATCACGAACGCGAACCGCTGCCCGCGCCGGACCTCGCTCACCTCGTCCAGGGTGACCCCGCCGACCGCGCCCTCGCGCTGCAGCCGGCCGACGTCCGGGCCCGCGATGCCGTGCGCGGCGAGCCGCTCGGGCAGCATGCGCCGCCCGTCGGGCTCGACCAGGCGGTAGCCGTAGGACTCGACCGGGTGCGAGAGCTTGCGGGCCTCCAGGCGGTACGAGGGCTCCTCGGCCAGCACCCCGCCCGCGCCGGAGACGGGCTCCTCGGCCAGCTGCACCGTCTCGCGGTATGCGGTGGCGTACCGCAGGCGCTCGAAGAAGCGCTTGCCGCTGCGCGGGTAGTGCGCGGTGACGGGGTGCGGCACCTGGTCCAGGTTGATGCGCTGGATCACCCCGGCGAGGCCGAGGGAGTGGTCGCCGTGGAAGTGGGTGACGCACAGCCGGTTCAGGTCGTGCGCCGCCACCCCCGCGCGCAGCATCTGCCGCTGGGTGCCCTCGCCCGGGTCGAAGAGCAGGCCGGTGCCGTCCCAGCGCAGGACGTAGCCGTTGTGGTTGCGGTGCCGCGTGGGCACCTGGCTGGCGGTGCCCAGGATGACGAGTTCGCGTACGGACAAGGGGGTTCTTCCTACCCGGGGGGCCAGTTGAAGCCGCGGCCGCCGAGGACGTGGGCGTGCGCGTGGAAGACGGTCTGCCCGGCGCCGGCGCCGGTGTTGAAGACGATGCGGAAGCCCTTGTCCCCGTTCTCCTGGAGAGCCACCTCGCCCGCGGTCCTCAGCACGTCGGCGGTGATCGCCGGCTCGGCCGCGGCGAGGGAGGCCGCGTCCGGGTAGTGCACCTTGGGGATGACCAGGACGTGCACGGGCGCCTGGGGGTTGATGTCCCGGAAGGCGAGGGTGGTCTCCGTCTCCTTGACGACCGTCGCCGGCACCTCCCCCTTGACGATCTTGCAGAACAGGCAGTCGGCCTGCGGTTCTCCCGCCACCGGTGGGCTCCTCACGCGTCGTCGGCTCGTACCGTCCGGATGTTACCGGGCGGCCTGCGATTCCCTCTCGCGGGCGCTCTTCAGCCGCTTCTCCTTCGCCTTCTCGGCCTCCTCGCGCTCGTTGCGCCGCCGGGCGTTCCCCCACCACATGGCGAGCACCACGGGCACCCCGCCGATCCACGCGAGCGCCTGCTCGTAGCCGCGGTCCGTCCACGGCACGGTCACCAGCAGTACCGCGCAGAGCGTGCCCCACAGCGAGTGCGCCACGGCCAGCTTCGCGGCGAAGGCGCGCCGGACCACCGACAGCAGGGTGAGCTGGGCGCCCTTCGGCAGCTTGAAGTACGTGCGCCAGACGCACAGCCCCCAGCCCACGCACATCAGGAAGAAGAACCACATCCGCGGGCCGAGCGGGGCGGGCAGGGAGGTGGGGTCGTCGCCGGTCGGGAAGGCCCGGGAGACGACGGCCGCGTAGACGAGGCAGACCAGCGCGACCCAGCGGGTGCGCCGCACCAGGCGCAGGGCGACATCCTCCAGCTTGGCGGTGATGTACGCGCTCGTGGGGTCGGATCCCAGTGCGGCGGCGTACTCCTTGGCCAGCTCCGGCAGCCTGAGCTCGCGGGCCTCGTCCTTGAGTCCCGCAAGGATGGCGCGCGCGTCGGCGTCTTCGGGGGCGAAGCTCAGGACGTCGCGCATCACCTGCTGCGCACCGGCCTTGTCGCCCATGTCCATCAGGGCGGAGTACCGGGCGAAGTGCGAGTTCACGGACTCCGGGCTGACGCGCACGGACTCGTTCGCGGCCGCCAGCGCCCCGTCGAGGTCGCCCGCCGCCCGCAGGGCCGCCGACAGCGACTGGTAGGGCGTCTGGTGGTGCGGCGAGATCCGTATCGCCTCGCGGGCCGCGGTGACGGCCTCGTCCGCACGGCCGAGGCGCCACAGCGCCTCGCTGCGGTAGATGTGACCGTCGGTGTGGGACGGGCTGAGGCTGAGTGCGGACTCCGCCATGACCAGGGACGCGGGCCACTTCTGCATCCGGTAGAAGCAGCAGGCGAGCAGGGCGTAGACGTCGGCGTCCTTGTGGGAGACCTCCTTCGTGTGCGAAGTGAGGAGGTCACAGGCGTCCTGGGTCCGGCCGACGCTCAGCAGCGCCTCGGCGCGGGCCACGTTCGGGTGCCCGCCGCCGTAGGGGGTGTCACTCACGCTCAGAGCATCCTCTTCTTCTTGAGGTACGCGAGCAGCTCGTCGTACTGCCCGCCCTCGTTGGCGAACTGGGCGACGCTGCGCGCCGAGTCGAACCACGGGCCCGTCGAGGGCCGGAGCTGGGTGAGGGCCGCGAGCAGGTCGTCGGTCTCGATCATGCGGGCCTGGCCGGTGCGGACCGAGTCCATCAGGGCGCGCTCGGCCGCGCTCTCGCACAGGTGGCGCAGGTCCGCGCCGGAGAAGCCGTCCGTGCGCTTGACCAGCTTGCGCAGGTCGATGCGGGCCACCGGGCGGTCCTTGAGGTGGTGGCGCAGAATCGACTCGCGGGCGGACTCGTCGGGCGGCAGCACCAGCACCGTGCGGTCGAGGCGGCCGGGGCGGCGCAGGGCGGGGTCGACGTCCCAGGGGTGGTTGGTGGCGGCGAGCACGAACAGGCCCTCGTTGGCCCGGGCGTCCACGCCGTCCAGCTCGGTCAGCAGCTGGTTGACCGTGGTGCGCAGGCCGGAGTGGCGGACCTGGCTGCGCTTGGCGCCGAGGGCGTCCAGCTCGTCGAGGAAGACGACGCAAGGGGCGTTGCGGCGGGCCGTCTCGAAGAGTTCGCGCAGGTTGCGCTCGGAGTTGCCGATCCACATGTCGAGGACGTCGGTGATGCTGACCGTCATGAAGCGGGCGCCCAGCTCGCCGGCGACGGCGCGGGCGATGTACGTCTTGCCGCAGCCGGGCGGCCCGTACATCAGCAGTCCGCCGCGCAGGCTCTTGCCGTAGAGCTTGCGCAGTTCGGGGTTGCGCATGGGGGCGAGGAAGGCGGCCTGGAGGCGCTCCTTGACCTGGTCCATGCCGCCGACGTCGGCGAGGGAGAGGTCCGCGCTCTCGACGTCCCAGGCGCTCACCCCGGCCGGGTCGTCCTCGCCGTCGGCGGACAGCGGCTGCGGCTGCTGACCGGGCTCCGGCTCCGGTTCCGGCTCCGAGGACTCCACGAAGCGGGGCGGGATGACGTCGGACAGCTCGTCCTCGGCCTGCTTCCAGTCGTAGCGGGGCGGTTCGGCGGGCGCGCCGTCCGGGGCCTCGGCGGGGGCGGGTACGGGTGCGGGCGCGGGTGCGGCCTGCGCAGGTGCCGGGGCGGGGGCGGGGGCCGCGGCCGGCACCGGCGGGGCGACGGCGCGGGCGATCAGCGCCTGCGCCTCCGCGTTGCCCGGTTCCCGCTGCAGGGCCGCGGCGACCTGGGAGATCGCGTCCTGGACGTGCCCCGCGTCGAGGAGCAGCTGGGCGAGGTGCAGGCGCAGGGGCACGTCGTCGGGTGCGGCGTCGACGGCCGCACGCAGGCTCTTGAGGAGCGGGGACTCTTCGGACATGGACCAAGGGTAAGCGGGCGTCCGGGGCGGCCTTCCAGGCGGCTTGGCGATGTCCCTACTTGGACTGGTGATGTCCTTCCTGCCAGTTTTTGTCGTCCTTCTTCCCCTGTTTGCCGCCGTTGTTGCCGGTGCTCTTGTCACCGCCGCCCTTGCCGCCGCCGCTCCCGCCGCCGCAGTCGCCGCCGCCGTTCGTCACGCCGCTGCCCGAGCAGTCGCCGAGGACGCTCGCCGTGAAGACCGTCTTCCCGTCGACCTTCGCCGTCAGCTTCCCCTGCACGCACGAGTCGTCGTAGAGGCCCGTCACCCGCCCGTAGACGATGATCTTCTGCCCGCCGCTGGTACGGCCGTCGCAGTCGACGCCGACCGCGTTGACCGGGCGCGCCCCGCCCTTCTCCGTCACGCCGGGGTCCTCGGCCTTGCCCGTGCAGGTCAGCCACTGGACGGGATAGCCGTCGTGCTCCAGGCGGCCGGTGGCCCGCTTGTCGGCGGCCACGGCCACGATCACCGAGTCCAGCCCGCCCGGGCCCTCCTGACGGCAGCCGGTGAGCCCCGCCGCGGCCGCGGCCGTGAGCGCCAGCGCACCCGCTGCACACAGCACCGATCGTCCCCGTAGGCGCCTCAATGCCCGCATACGCGGCAGTTTCCCACTCTCCGGGGCCGGGCGGAAGGCCCGACCGGTCCGCCAATGCCCCAACTCCCCGGCATCGACCGTAAGTTCGGAAACACAGGATTTATCAATTACGCACCTGAGTTTCACCCGCCCCCCTTACTCTCTCCTGCGAAGGGGGACACACGCGCACTGGGGAGTCGCGTGAGGGGGCATTCAACGCTGCTGTGACGGCCGGGGGGTCTTGGCCGTCGCGCGGCTCGTGGCTGACTCAGCGCTGCCGGGCGCGCCCACGGCATTCATGTCTAGGGGGGACATCTTTGCTCACGTCCGTATTGGTCTGCGCCGTGTCACTGGCGCTGTTCTGGATGGCCGCCTTCACGCTGTGGTGGCAGATGCACGCCTGGCGCACGCCCGAGACGCTCGCCGCGACCCGGTTCGAGCCGGCCGGTGACACCGGCGCCCTGTCGTTCTCCCTGCTGGTGCCCGCCCGGCACGAGCAGGCCGTCCTCGAACACACCGTCAGGCGCCTGCTGGAGTCCACGCATGCGCGCTACGAGATCCTCGTCATCGTCGGGCACGACGACCCGGAGACCGCGGAGGTCGCCGAGCGGATGGCCGCCGCCGCGCCCAACCGCGTCCGGGTCATCACCGACACGCATGCCGTGAAGAACAAGCCCAAGGCGCTCAACACCGCGCTCCCCCACTGCCTGGGCGACGTGGTGGGCGTCTTCGACGCCGAGGACCAGGTGCATCCGGCGCTGCTCGCGCACGTCGACCACGCCTTCCGCAGCACCGGCGCCGACGTCGTGCAGGGCGGCGTCCAGCTCATCAACTTCCACTCCAGCTGGTACAGCCTGCGCAACTGCCTGGAGTACTTCTTCTGGTTCCGCAGCCGGCTGCACCTGCACGCGGAGAAGGGCTTCATCCCGCTCGGCGGCAACACCGTCTTCGTCCGCACCGAGGTGCTGCGCGAGGCGGACGGCTGGGACGCCGACTGCCTCGCCGAGGACTGCGACCTGGGCGTACGGCTGTCCAGCAAGGGCAAGCGCGTCGTCGTCGCCTACGACCCCGAGATGGTCACCCGCGAGGAGACGCCGGGCTCGCTGATGAGCCTGCTCAAGCAGCGCACCCGCTGGAACCAGGGCTTCCTGCAGGTCTACCGCAAGCGCGACTGGCACCGGCTGCCCGGCCTCGGGCAGCGGATGCTCGCCCGCTACACCCTGATGACACCGTTCCTGCAGGCCTTCACCGGCGTGGTCGTGCCGCTCAACATCGCCGTGACGCTCCTGCTCCACGTCCCCGTGTACGTCGCGGTGCTCACCTTCCTGCCGGCCGTCACCGCCTTCGTCACCTTCGTCTTCGAGATCGTCGGCCTGCACGACTTCGGAGTGCAGTACGGCCTGCGCGTGCGCTTCGTGCACTACCTCAAGCTCGTCCTCGGCGGGCCCTTCTACCAGCTGCTCCTTGCCGGAGCCGCGATCCGCGCGGTCTGGCGCGAGCAGCGGGGCCGCAACGAGTGGGAGCTCACCGCCCACGCCGGCGCGCACCTCACCCGAGAGGACGTCACGACGTGACCGCCACTTTCCCCGCCGCCCCGGCCCGCCCGGCGGCGGCCGCTCACCACGCCACGGCCCGGGTCGCCGCCCGCCCCGTGCTGCGCCTGCGCCGCTCCCGCCCCGACCTGCTGCTGTGCGGTCTGCTGCTGGTGGCCGTCCTGATCGTCCAGGGCTGGAACATCACCGGCTACCCGGGCCTGAGCGACGACGAGGGCACGTACCTGGCCCAGGCGTGGGCCGTCCAGCAGGGCGAGGGCCTCGCCCACTACACCTACTGGTACGACCACCCGCCGCTGGGCTGGATCCAGATAGCCGCGCTGACGTGGCTGCCCGCGCTCCTCTCACCCGAGTCGCTGACGGTCGCCACGATGCGCGGCGCGATGCTCGTGGTGACGGCGGCCGGCTGCGTCCTCCTCCACGTGCTCGCGCGCCGGCTCGGCCTGCAGCTGTGGGCCGCGGGCCTGGCCACGGCCCTGTTCGGGCTCTCCCCGCTCGCCGTCGTCCTGCAGCGGGAGATCTTCCTCGACAACCTCGCCGTGATGTGGATGCTGCTGGCCTTCTGCCTCGCGGCCTCCCCCAGACGGCACCTGTGGCACCACTTCGGCGCGGGCGTGACCGCCGCGGTCGCCGTGCTGTCGAAGGAGACCATGCTGGTCGTCCTGCCCGCGCTGCTGGTGACCATGTGGCGGCACAGCCACCGCGACACCCGCAAGTTCGCGCTCACGGGCGCGATCACCGTGTGCGCGCTGATCGGCCTGGCGTATCCGCTGTTCGCGCTGCTCAACCACGAGCTGTTCCCCGGCCCCGGACACGTCTCGCTCGTCGACGGCATCACGTACCAGATGAGCCGCGCCGGTTCGGGCTTCCTCCTCGACCCCTCGTCCGCCGCCCACGACGTGCTGGGCTCCTGGCTCTACTACGACCGGGTGCTGCCCGTGGGCGGCCTCGCCGCGGCCGTGGTGCTCCTGGCCTCCTTCCGCCGCTCCGTGACCGGCCGGGCGCTCGCCGGGCCCGCGCTGGCCGTGCTGATCCTGGCGGCCGTGGCCATGCGGCCCTCGGGCTACCTGCCGGCCATGTACGTCATCCAGGCCCTGCCGTTCCTGGCCCTGGCCCTCGCCGGAGCGTCCGCGTCCGTGGCCTGCGCGCTGCTGCGCACCCGGCCCGGCTTCCGCCGGCGCTGGTACGCGGCGCGCTGGACCGCGCTCGTCCTGCTCGCCGTGACGGCCGCCGCGTACGTGGTGCCCCGCTGGTACGACGGCGACCGCGCCGCCCTCACCACCGACGTCAACGGCCCCTACCGCGCCGCGAAGGCCTGGCTCGCGGACCGGGGCAACGTTCCCGACCCGGCCCGTACGCGCGTCCTCGTCGACGACGCCGTCTGGCTCGACCTCGTGCACGCCGGCTACGCGCCCGGCACGGGCGCCATCTGGTTCTACAAGGCCGACCTGGACCCGGCCGTGAACAGGACGCTGCCGCGGGGGTGGCGGGACCTGGACTACGTGGTCGCCTCGCCGACGGTGCGGCGCGACGCCTCCCATCTCCCGGTGGTCAAGGGGGCGTTGGAGCACTCGCAGGTGGTGGCGGCCTTCGGGCGCGGAGAGGACCGGATCGAGATCCGGCGGGTCGCGGCCGCGGCCGCCCGGGCCGGCACGTCGCAGGCCGGTCCGCAGCAAGCGGGTCCGTCACAGGCCGGGCCTCAGCAGGCCGGGCCGCGGGTCGCGCTGCTGGAGGCCGCCCCGTGACGCTCTTCGAGACCGGCGCACCCCGGGGGGCCGACGCCCGCGCCGAGGTTCCTGCCGAGGCTTCCTCCGAAGTGACCACAAGCGCCCCGCGCGCCGTCACCGAAGCGGTCACCGAAGCAGTCACCGTCCTGGTCCCCACCTTCAACGAGGCGGGGAACGTCGCGGAGTTGCTGCGCCGCCTCGGCGCGGCCCTGCCCGCCCGCCTGCCCTCCTGCGAGGTCGTCTTCGTCGACGACTCCACCGACGACACCGCCGAGGTGATCCGGGAGGCAGCCCGCACCTGCCCGTACCCCGTCACGGTCATCCGGCGCCGGGAGCCCGTGGGTGGGCTCGGCGGGGCCGTCGTCGAGGGCATACGGGCGGCGGGTACGCGCAAGCCCGGCTGGATCGTCGTCATGGACGCCGACCTGCAGCACCCGCCCGAGCTCGTGCCGGACCTGGTCGAGGCG
>NZ_JBAMDC010000115.1:0-18298 GCF_036961605.1 Streptomyces sp. KLMMK | reverse complement strand
GCAGGGCGATGCCGAAGGGCCACAAAACCTTCATCATCTGCACAGCACCGCATCAAGTGGGTCTACCTACATCAACCTCACTCTGCGCTCGTGGCGCACATAAGGCCCAGCAGCTCAGTTTCGTCGTTGAGGACTCGGCGCGAGAGCAGTCGTTCCCCTGGCGCGTCGATGTGATGGTGTTCCTTGCCAATGTCTAACCCGGCTCAGAGCTCAGGCGCGGTCACCTCCGCTTGGTCGTTGTCACGTTCACCCTCCAGACGACCTCGCCGGCACTGTCCTACGAAGCGATCAAGTCGCGTATCCCAATCAGCGGTCGAGTCGTCGCGGGGCTCCGGGCAGCCAAGTTTTTGAAGCCATCAGACGGCAACAGGCACTGAGCCATACCTGGGGCCCCGGGCCCCGCCGATCCTACGAATGACCGGCCCAAGCCCGCCCCTAAAACGTAGGACAGGCACTCAACCTCCTTCCAGACAAGTGGCACAGCTGTTCAGAAAGCCTGCAGCCCTGGGAATTTGACGATGGAAGCCGCGATCGGCCCCTCGCGGTATACCGTAGGCAGTTTCAGGGCATATATGAAGGGCGCGTGGGATCGAGCCGATGCACTTCCGCCCGTGCCACGGCCGTAGGTCGACTATTTACGGTCGGCAGAAGGCAGAGGCACACGGATGCTGGAATAGGAGCCAGCGAGATAATAGCCGAGGCGTTGGTAAAGGTGAGTTGTGACGTTGTCATAACACCCGAGGGTGCTGATACCGGCGGTAGCCAGAGCCTGACGAGTCAAGTGCGCGGTGATAGCGGTGCCCCATCCCTCGCCACGGTGGCGTGTCGTTGTGGTGACGGATGCCAAGCTGGAGATTCCCGTACGGCGGCGGACCAGGGCCCCGCAAGCTAGGAGTGAGCCTGACGAGTGCCTGATGCCGCTCCAGCCCAGCAGTGAGGAAGCGCCAGGAGCCACTGAGTGGCGAGGGTTGAAGGTGTTCAGGACAGTGGCAATTTCTGCGTCGCAACTAGTAAGCTCCACTACTCTACTTTCGTAGGGCACTTTGGGAGGTGGGGCACTAGTCCAGTACAGCCCCCAGCGTTGGGCCTCCACTGAGAGGGAGAGGGCTGCAGGCAACAAGGGATAGGTATCGCGGCTTACAGTCAGGCGCACAGAATAGAAGCACAAATCGGCCACAAGTCCTGTAATCAGTCGAACAGCCTCTGCCGGATCGCCAACGGCCACCAAGTCTCGGCCCTCCAGCAAGGCGCATCCAGCATGGCCCGATGTCCAGCAATGCACATCTGCTCCTGGCTCCGGTCCCATGTAAACCTTGAGGAAGGCCTCCTGAGGAAACTGGCACAGAAGGTCTGCAGCCCCACATTCCACGATCGACACTTATGAGACTTCCTTAACAATCAACACGGACGCTGAGTGGGTGTCATCGAACGCTTTCACAGGCCCACCGTTCAGTACAAGCTTGATAAGCGTGCCGAGTGACAAATTCATACCCGTCGACGTGAACTCAACCCCTGTGGAAGGGAATTGGTTGTCTCATGCATGAGGTCTCTCTAGTTTACGGTGCGGCCCTGGAGTTGTTAGTGGTTAAGGTCGCGTCATGGGATGCGAACGGAAGGTGGGATTGGATTGTTCCGGGTGGCCTGTGCTAGTAACGGCGCGTGTGCGTCGACAGGTGGCGGGGGTGGCAAACATTGATGACGAGGCGGTCTGCGCCGCGATCGTGTACGTGCTGGTCAGCAGGTGTGTGCGGGAGGGCCCCTGCCACCCATGTTTCGGGGCATCGAAGTTGACGGTGCAGCGCAGGTTAACGGGGCGAATTGGCAGGCCCGTCTCCCGTGGACCAGGGCAAGCCAGGCTCCGCGGCGATAATGCTGTCCGATGCTGCCGGGCCGACTCTCCGCGTCGGACTCTTCTCTCCAACACCCATGAAAGCTCCGATGGTCCCCGCTCCAACCGGAGCTTCTTTACTGTCGGCTCGCTCTACGCAACAGTCAATTCCTCAACCGGTCGGGCGACAAATATTTCGAGTGCACGTCGCACTGCAGTCGTGCGTTGGACTGCAGCCAGGTATATGAACATTCACTGAGCCTCTTTCATCCTGACCCTTGAAGGGTGACAGGGCTGGTCAGCGGGGTTGTTGGTGACGTGGCAGGGTCCCTCGTCGTTGGTGTGTTGATTCCACTCAGCACATCGGCGTCCAAGGGGCCCTGTTGGTCGCTTACCCTGCCATGCTCGATGTCCCGCACGAGCTCGTCGAGCACGTCTCGCGGCTGATCTACGCGCGTCGCCGTGGAATGAAATTCACCCTGGCGGAGGCTGGAGTGTTTCAAGCAGGCCCTGCTGGTGCTGGCGCATCTGCGGAAGAACGAGATGTATCGGCAGATCGGGGCAGTTGCACCGGAAGCTCGGCATGAACGTGCAGGCCGTCTCCCGTCCGGACGGCACACGGCTGTGGTTCTCCCGCGCGCTGCCCGGCCGCACCCATGACCTGACCGCGGCCCGCGCGCACAGCATGATCAAGGCCTGCCTCACCCGCCAGATCCTCATCCTCGCCGACCGCGCCTACCGGGACGCCGGCGCCGCCCTCCGCACCCCTACAAGGGCCACTGCGAACTCCCGGACCACTACCAGCAGTTTTCAACCGGGACCACGCCCGACTTCACGCCCCGGGTGAACGCGCCTCCGCCCGGCTCAAGACCTGGCACATCCTCCGCCGGCCCCGATGCTCCACCAACCGCACCAGCCGCATCGTCACCGCCGACCACACCCTCCTGACCAGCAACTATTCAAGATGAAAGAGACTCACTGAGCTTCTTCAGCGTGGCCACCGATCGGGTGAGGGCGGCGGTGTCCACAACGCACGAGGCTCCCGTGCCGTTGGGGGGTGTTCGAAGTCTCAACCCGTAGGCACAGGGCCCCGTTGGTCCCCCATCCTGCCGCACTCGACCTACCTCATGCGCTGGTCGAGTGGGTCACGATGCTCATCGTCACCCGCGAGAGTGACCGTCGCTGCGAACTTCCGCCGCACCAGCGTGCCCTGGCCGGGCCGGTGTACCTGCGCCGGCGCGACACCCTCACCCAGCTCGCCGCCAGTCTCGGCATCGCAGCCGGCACTGCCCACGCCTGCACCACAGCAGTCGTCGGGCTGCTCGCCAGCCGCACGCCCGGGCTGCTGCATGCCCTGCGCGAAGCCGACTCCGGCTACGTCCTGCCCAACGGTACTCTCGCGGGGTGCGACCGGGCCGGCGACAGCCGGGCCAACTACTCCCACAAGCACCGTCGGCACGGGGTGAACGTGCAGGTGGTGACCGACCCGGCCGGGCAGCTGCTTCGGATCTCGCCCGCACGGCCTGGCCGCACCCACGACCTCACCGCCGCACGCACCCACCGGATCACCCGGATCTGCGAACGCCAGGACATCCCGGAACTCGCCGACCGCGCCCATCTGGGTGCTGGCCCATGGGTGACGACACCCGTCAGACGCCCACCGAGCGGTGGCCTGTCACCAACACAGCAGACCGTCAACCGCACGCTCTCCGCAGCACGGGCACCAGCCAAGCGGGGCCTGTGTTCAGGGGATGAGAAGGGCGGTGTCCCAGGGCGGGGCGTGGGGTGGGGATGGACGGTGAGCGATGTGGTCAGCTGCGTTGAGGAGGGCGAGGGCGATTCCTGCTGCGCCTGTGAGGTAGCCGGCATCGTCGAGGTCGTTGGAGGGGCGGGGGTCGGGTGAGTGGTGGCGGTATCCGTAGGGGAGTGCTGGATCATATTGATCGATGATGCGCTGGGTAAGTTCGGATATGCGTGTTGGGAGGGTGTTGTCGTGGCTATCCTCAATGATGCGCAGGAGTGATTGCAGAAGACCGGCCCAGCCATGGCATAGGCCTGTGTCGTAGAGGGTTTCCTGATGATCTGCGCGATCGAATATGGCCTGGGTGGCGGTGAGGGCCGTCTGCTGCCATCGGGGGCGTGCTAGGGCTTGGCCGGCAAGTTGGATGGCGCGGGCGATTCCGGGAGTTCCATAGCACCAGGCAGCTCCACGCGATCGATTCCTGGGGCGGGGTGCTTGGTGTTGTTCTTCCTCAAGGCTAACGATGGTGGGCCAGTAGGGGCCGTGGTCGTCGGTGGAGGTCCAGGACAGTAGCCAGTCGGTGATGCATTCGATGGCTGAAGTCTGGCCATCCACGGTGAGGCCGTTCAGCGTTGCGCGGGAGAGCAGGGCGAGGGGGCCAGCGATCCCGTGGGCAATACCGAGGTCGAAATATCCGCGAGTGAATGAGTTTCGGTGTGAGAGGGGTGGTGGTTGAGCGATCCACCATCCTGGTACGGGCTGGCCGTCGACCATGACGGGTTCGGTGAGACTGACCAGGTATTTCAGCGCGGCCTCCGCGGCGGGACGCATGGGGTGGCCTCGGGTCAGGGCATAGCGGCCCAGTCCGCTGAGTCCGCTGATGACGTCGTACATGCTTGGCGTTGTGCCGGAAAGTTTCGAATTGAAGTTTGGTCGCTGTTGTATGGTGATGCGTCTGATACCAGAGCTGATCGTCTCATCCAGATATGACAGCAAACCGCTGTAATGTGCTGGTTCTTGCGCTGCAATTGAGGCAGCCAGGGCCACTGCTGGCATACCGTAATACAGCGACCCTGGGATTGGTGTCCGGGTCTGCAGCGCGGTGACTGCTTCAAGCAGGTATGCGTGAGTGGTCGGGTGGGGCTTTCCGTCGCGGTGACCCAGGTGGGCGAACAGGATGGAGATGCCGGCGTGCCTGTTCAGACTTGCCCGTTCCCAGCCAGCGCCAGCGCTGGTGGCTGCCTGTTGGGCCGTGGAGCTGATACGGTCACCGCCCGGTGAGGGAAGAGCATTTTCGAGTCGGGCTGAGAGCTCGCGGGCGAGCTGTTCAGCAGCCGTGCTGATGCAGGGTACAGTCACGTTCTCGGTCATGGGGTTTCCCGGTCGGTTGTGGGGCGGGCGAATTGGGTGTGGACGACTTTTCTGGCGATTGCGTAGGCTTTTCGCTCCAGGTGCTGGGACCCGAGTATGCGGTTGCAATGCATGTGGAGAATCGACTCCAGTCTGCGTTCCCACCCGGGGCTGCCGTTGCCGAAGTGCGGGCCAGATGGCCAGCGCAGTTCTTGGGCGTAGTGTGTGATGGCTGTGGCTCGCTCTGCCCATGCTTCAGCCAACTGGTGGGTGTGCAGGATGCGGGGGCCTGGCCCGGGCGGGTCGAAGGTGATGAACTCGTCAAGGGTGGGGGGGCTGCTATCCCGCTCCCATTCGGGGACGGAACGTGGGTACGTGTGCAGCAGCCACGGCGCCCAGTCATGCGGGTGGTGGGCTTGGCGGGCCAGATCGATGCAGTGGGCTGCGGCGATCACCTCAGCCGGGGTGTCGTGAGCGGCGGCGAGCTGGTGCAGGACGGCAAGGCTGTCGGTGTGGAAGACATTCTCTGCCAGATGCAGGGCGCGGGGATCGCCGTAGCGCTCGGCCTCCGGGACATATGTGTCGAGCACAAGTCGCCGAGCGAGGCCCTCCTTGTGGAGGCTGGCCACCCAGTCGTGCAGCAGTGGCAGTAGGTGTAGGTTCAGCCTCGAAGGGACGCCCTGAAACCGGATCCGCAGGTGTGGTTCGGGATCTGCGTAACGCAGGAAGAACCAGCGCTCGATGTATTCGCTAGCCACCGCTAGTAGATCTGGCAAACGGTGCGTCAGGAGATCATTTTGTCGTCTGGCTGACGTGTAGACTTTTGCATACAGCCATTCCCCCCCTGGTAGACGCGGAGCCACGCGCGACGCGGGCCGGGAGGGAGACAGCTGCGTTTCACTCTGCGCTGGAGGCTTGGCCAGTACTAGAGGGAAAACCACTTGTCCTACGTGCGGGCCATCAGGACTGCACAGCCAGCCGTGTGCTTCGCTGTCGAGGTTTCCAGGAGCTTCGTACAGTGTCTTGTGCTTCTTGCGGACGATCTCGTCCCACAATAGGTCGCGTTGGGAAACCACCCGCAGGTTAAGTGTGAGCATTTGGTCACTGTGTCCCACCGCGACCACGTCGGGGACGCGGTGTCGTTTGCGCCACTGGTCGAAGGAGGCAAGCCAATCGTGACGGTCTCTGGGGCCACGGCAGAGCGAGTCATCCAGCCGCCACTGAGCACGGGACAGTACCGACTTGCCAAACCGTACTCGTGGCAGAAACGGCAGGGCATCGAGGTTTCCCCAGCTCCATGTTGGCCAGCCGCGCATACGGCTCCAGAATGCCTCTACAAGGAACTTGGCCGGGGAGGGAGCCGCTGTACGCCACACGAGTTGATGCCCGTGCACCGGATGAATCTCCTGCTGCCATGACTGCGAGAAGAGACGGAACCCCTCGTGGTCCGCCCCTACGAAGATGTCGTCGATACCGATATTGCGAGGGTCCGCAAGATCGCAAAGACCTCCGATATTCACCTGCCGCTGATATCTGGTAGGCACTCTGGCCACATTTTCCAGCCGGGGATTCTTCACCTGCCAGTACAAGTCAACGGCGCGCGGTACTACGCTTGTCACGCGCGCAGCAAGCGCGCCCAGCTCATTCGCCGTCTCCGGTAGCACATGGGCGAATCGGCCCATGGTAGCGCCGGCCACTCGTCCCCAGGGGGCCCCGTCGACGACCAGAGTGAAATCACCCCGTGTAAGAGCAGCAGTAGACGGCGCCAGCAGTGTGGCATAGAGATCCACTGCTGGCGGTGCCGCGCTCAGATGTGCTGGACTGGCCGTAAAGAGCCGGTCCACCAGCGCATCATCAAGGGAAACCTCGTGATGACCGTCAGCCAGGGCACTGGCCGCCAGATCACCCAAAATTCTCGACCGCTCCCACTCCTCCCGGCGATCCGTGGAAGACGGCGGGACCATTGGTCCCAAGCCCAGGTCTGGATCCAACAACTCACGCAGCGCGACCATCTCGTCAGAGCCATATCGTTCCAGGAACCGCGCGCGATAATCCCGTACCTCTCCCGGCTCCTCCTTGGCCGAAGCTCGCCACAGTACGGTAGCCGCTCGCTCGGCTTCGCCGACCACGCTACGTGGCAATTGAACCTCTGCGCCCAAAGCAAGATCAACCTGTGCGACATGCTCAGACTCCCGAAGCCCCCTCATCTTCTCGGTGACCTGTTGCCACGTGCCAATACCCTCGCCCGCTCGGCACCGCTCGAAGGTCTGCAGGCCAGCCTGACATGCCGCCAACTCAACTGCGTGAGCTGCTGCACTGTCCTGCACATGCGCACGGACATACCCCAGGGGATCACCGACATTCAAGGGAGGGTGAAGGTTGGTCACCAAGATGCCCTGGCGAACCAACGCAGCAAGCAGTTCCACAACCGTCTCATGAGGCGCAGAAGGCATCAGTTGTTGAAGCGTCTCCTGCAACGTCGACACTTGAATTGGAACCGCCAGCGAGTCAAGGACATGTTGCACAGCCTCACTGATCCCCAGAGACAGCTCCTTACCCTCCCGGTCAGCATCAAAGCCGCCTTCCCCTGTGAGGGGCAGGAACGGCAGCACCAGGCGGCCACCACGGCGGAAACAGAGATTATTCAACCCCACCCGCAGAGACGGCATCACCTCAATACGCTGCTCCAACGAACTGGTGATACCTCGCAGCCAGGCCATATCCGGACGCACGACCTTGTACTGGCGGTGTCTCTCCCACACCACACGGGCGTTCCGGCCGAAACGGACTGGCGCCACACCCGAGAACAACCCGAACGGCGTAGGCCGGGTAGACATCCGCACCAGATACCGTGTAAGAGTCAACTCCCCCCGCAGCCGCTGTTTGTCGGACACCGTGTCAGGGTCCCGCCCCAACAGGCCAGCAGCTGACACGCTGGCAACCAAAAGCGCCTCATGCGCAGCTGGATTGCCACTGAAGAACGCTGCTGCAGAGCCCTCATGTCTGCTTGCACTACTACATGGCGCAGCCGGAGCACGCAGCAAGGCGATCTCCGCTCCTCGATAGATCTTCTTCAATGCAGGGCTCCATGAATTATCAGGCTTCACTGCGTATCTAATGAGAAAACAACATTGCCCCAAGGACCGCAGCGCAAGCCAGTCGACCAGTCATCAGCTGTCCCCTCCCAGCATGACAGCTAGTTCGACAGCCGGTTCGGTGCACTACTGCAAGCGTGTTTAAGGGGCTTGGGGAACCAGTAATCACGTCATTTTGATCGTGCTTGAAAGAGCCGCCGTTCGACCCCGGACACCGGAGGCTGCGAGGACGTCGGGGCGAGTGGTTGGTGACGGTTCCCAGCTCGAGCGCGTGCTGGAGCAGATCTCCGTGCCCCGGGCCGGAGCCGGACGACCTCGCACCCGGGCCGGCCATCTCCTGGCGGACAAGGCCTACATGTCCCGGAAGAACCGCCGCTAACCGTCGAACGCGCCAGCAACCACCTGAAGGGCTTCCGCGCAGTCGGTGAGGTCGGCTCGGGGCGCCCTGCCGACCATTTCCGCAGGTTGGCGTCGTAGGCCATGTCAGCGCGGAGCCGCTGCGGCTTGGGACTCTGCAGCGTGGGATTCGTATCCCATAGTGGAAATGGGACAGCATCGGCTGGAGGGCGAGGCTGTCGTGGGTGTTGCTGCGGAGAGTCCGACACGGAAGGGCAGTCCGCCTGCATCGGACAGGATGTGCATCTTGGAACCCGGCTTACCCCGGTCCACGAGCGACGGACCTGCAAATTCGCCCCCTTTCGCACACATGAGCCGCATCCAGCACAGTACGGGACAGGTCGACCAGCCTCTGCCCGTCCCAGCTCGAGCACCTTCTGGTGGAGCCGGCCCCAGACACCAGCCCGCGCCCGGCCGACTCGCTGTACCACCCTCGTGACCGCCCTGGCGCAGAACATCCCCAGCCGCGGGTCGCTCAAGGCTACAGTCACACATGCCCGGGGACTCGGTGCCCAGGACGTCCGCGCGGCCGTCCCTTCGATCCCAGGCACCAGATCCCCTACCACTCCGTCAAGTGGGCAAAGCCGAGCCCTTCCCCGCGCCGCCGGTCTCCTCACCCCTTCACAAGGTCACGGCGCCTGAGGGTGTGTCCGTCCCTACGGGGCCACTGCTACCCGGTGCCAGGGGCGGCGTTCATAGCGGATGGTGAGGCGGCGGTAGTCGGTCAGCCACGGCCTGGTGCGCTCGATCACCACCTGCGGCTCTCGGGGCTGCGGGCCGCAGTTCCGCAGACTTGTAGGGCTGGCGCGTCGTCAGGGTGGCGGTGTTCCCACGTGGGCTTTGCCGCCGGAGGACCGGATCATGCTGGTGGCCGTGTACTGGCGGACGAACCTGACAATAAGGTAGCTCGGGCCCCTGTTCGGGATCTCGAAGCCGACCGCGGACCTGGTCATTGGCCACATCGCCCCGCTGCCGGTCACTCGCTCCCGGTTCAGCGTCGACACCCGGCGGGCGCCGTGCCGATCGCCGATGGCACCCTGGTCACAACGCAGGACCGGAGTATCGCCTCCTGCACCAAGAACTACCGCTACTCCATCAATCATCAAGTGGTAATCGACGCCAACACCAGCCTGGTCGTGGCGGCCGCGCGGCCGCTCCCCAGCAGCCGCCACGACGCCCGCGCTTTCCGGGAGTCCGGCGTGGACCAGGTCGTGAAGAACGCAACAGTTCTCGGTGACGGCGAACACCGCGGTACCGCAGCCCTCACCCCACCCTGGCCACGCAAGAACCGGCCCCTCACAGAGGAAGAGGGCGTAGAGTTCCCGCGCAGGGACAGTCCGGCCAGACCGCCCCTGAACAAGGACCAGGCCACTACACTCCCCACGGCGCCTGTGACCAGGCCAGATAATGCAAGTAATTCTCACCTCAGGAAATGGAGAAAGGCATGCCAATTATCTACGAGACTGGCAGTCAAGAACCGAGAAACCCTTGGGAAACGATAGCAAGATCTGGTGGAGCTGGCGGCTCGGCCGCAGACATCGTCCGAAAGATGACCGATTGAGTCATCGGTAGATTACTACCCGCAGCTTTTGCCATTACGCGAACGGGGAACAGTTCAAGAACAGAGTTGGCGTTGCGTCCATCTTCAACAGCGATATCCCACTTATCCATAATGGCTTGCAGTCGAGCGTTCTGAATGCGCATTAGCTGCTTAGGATAGTAGATTGCGAGAAGACCGCCATACCGTGCACCAGTGAGGCGAATTTCAACTGAAGCCCTTTCTTTCTTTTCCAAGGGTACTGTAACTGTTTGAGATCCCGTACTGGTGAAACTATGAGCATCTGCCACAGTTCGGGTGTACGTAATTGTTCCGGTTGCCGTGATGTCCAAGCCTGCGCCAGGAGGCTTTAGCGCTCCTTGAATTGTTCCACCCTTGCTGTACCCCTGAGTATCTGTGCGGGTCTTCGTCTCGGAAACTAGAGTGGTATAGGCAAAGGATGCGGGTCCTGGACCATGAAGACTGCTTTGGGTGATAATCGGGGCCGACTCAACCCAGCTGCCCATGTAGGCACAGGCGATGAACGGATCAACTTCATTACCTGGCTTCATAGCGGTTTCCACATAAAGAGACAAAGGGATGCCACTAATTTCCTGAAGCAGGCTTGGTTCAGTCCAGCTGGCGTGCTCCACAACGCGCGCATTGTTTACATGCCACTGTTGTTCCAGAATCGGGAGCTGAGTAAAGAGCTTTTCGAAATCTGGTACGTGATATTCAATCTCGCCCTCGATCGTTTGCTCTTTGCTTACTAGGCTCCCGAACCGACGCCGCGCATCGCTCAAGCTAATGTTCGAATCTGTCCCGCTACTCGCGTCAGGGAATCCAGTGAATGCAATATTCTTGTAGACTGGAAAGCCTAGGGCGCTCTCGCTCCCATCCCAGTGAATAGCAACTGCCTGCTTAGTCTCTCCAAAATCAACCATCAGTAATCACCCTCTAGTGGTCAATGGTGAATTTCTGAACTTTTAATATGATCAGGTAGTGTTTGGAGCAAGACCGCGGCCATCAAGCCCTGCAAGACCGCGGCCATCAAGCCCTGCAAGACCTGGCTGCTGGCCACTCTCGATTCCACCTGCACTCCACACCCACCGGGTCGTCCTGGCTCAACGTCGTGGAGCGATGGTTCGCCGAGCTGACGAACAAGCAGAAAAAGCAGGTACGGCGAGGCGTCCACAAGACCGTCCAGGCCCTGGAGAAGGACATCCGGACCTAGATCACCACATGGAACAGCGACCTAAAGCCCTATATCTGGAAGAAATCTGCGGACGAGATCCTCGAACGCCTCGCCTCATATCTGAACAGAATTCCTGACTCAGAAGACTAGTGCAACGACCAGGAGCCTTGCCTCGTTACTCCCTCGGCACGGACGTAGTCGTGGGTGGCCCGCTGCGGAACTCCGGGCATGATCGGCAACCACCGCATGGGCTGTGGACCCGAACTGATTGAGCAGCCGCGGCCTTGTTCGACGCGCCTTCAGCGCAGGCCAGGATGATCCGGCACCGCAAGGCCCACGCCTGCGGCGTGGAACGACGCCGCACCTACCCCTCGAGTGCAGCCCGTTCCTCGTCCGACAACGTCAACTCGGCCTTCGGCCGTCCGGTCCGTCCACAAGGCAAGCCTACACATCTGAACAGAATTCCTGACTCAGAAGACTGGGGCAGCACAATAGGTGACCATGAAGCTCCTTGCTCTGCAGGATGGCTGGCACCTCTGCAATGGCAAGGAGCTTCACCACGTCATAGGCCGCCCCTCAACCAATCTAGGCCGCCCCTCGCTCAAACTCGTCGTCCCTTCGGTGCTCTTGAAGACGCTCAGTCGAACGTTTCGTCGTCCAAGCGCGCGGCACCGTGGGTGTCATCGTCGAGACCATGCGGCGGCGTTGTTGTCTTTACGTTCACGCCTGGGCATTCGGTGGCGTTACTGGTTTTGGTGCCAGCTGGTGTGAAAGGCGCAGGCGACTGTGGGGCGATAAGATACTCAACAAGGCACTGGAGCTGCTCCTGCTCGCTCCTATCGTCAAGAACACCCTCTGTCAACGTGATAGGTTCAAGTTTGGTCAGTAGATAGCTGGCCATAACCCTTGGTGCTGTTTCCATTTTCATCTCTTTCCGCATATCGAGCTATCTGAAACTGTAGGACAGCGCATCACGTGTGGGCAGACCGTGAGTCTGGCCTGAAGCGGATTCTTCGTCGCCTCTGTACCACTAGGCACCACTCGCGATGGCCTTGTAAACCATCTTGCATCGGAAGGGCGCTATTCGCATTCTGTGCCCCGTTTGATGCGGAACCGCGTACTGGCGGCTGCGCCGTCAGGCAGCGGGACATGGCCTCGGTCATCGACAGATAGATGATCGACGGCTACCGAACTTGATTGGGGGAGTCGGGCTGTTGCGTCTGACGGGCGGGGGTGCTCGGTGTAGATCTTCCGGTTGTGAGGTATGCACAGGGTGGTGGCTGACCGATGCTGGGAGGGCCGCGCGGGAGCGGATCCGACTGGGGGCAGTCGTGCGTTTGGGGCCGGGGAGAAGAACCGGGAGATCGCTGCCGTGCTGCGGGTGAGTGAGCGTTCGGTGGAGCACTGGCGCCAGCAGTGGCGCGAGCGCGAGTCCGAGGGCCTGCTGTCGAAGGGATCGCCTGGCTGTCCCAGGCTCACCGAATCCCAGGTTGCCCGCCTGGAACGGACTCTGGCACAGGGTCCTCTGGCACATGGTTGGACCGACCACCGGTGGACGCTGGTCCGGGTGAAGACGCTGATCGGCCGAGTGTTCCGCATCAGCTACACGGTCGAGGGGACATGGAGGCTGCGGCGGCGCGGCTTGGCCCCGGCAGCAGCCTGCCCGCCGCGCACTCGAGCGGAACAACGAGGCAGTTGAGTCATGGAAGGAGGAGGTACAGCCGCGGGTAAGAGCACGGGCCCTGCCCCGGATTTTGGACACTGGAGAGACTCGGACCTTGATGGTCCAGGAGAACGGAATCCCCGTGGGGATGAAGCGCTACCCCGCCGGGTCAAGGCGGATGCAGTCGCGTTGTCACGGTCACGGCCGGGAGCCGTCGCTGCCGATCTGGGAGTGAACACCGAGACACTCCGGAACTGGATCCGGGCCGGCGACGGACGGCGCTCCGGCTCCCACTCCGCGCCAGCGGCCGCGGCGACGTCAGGTGGCGACGGCGTTCAGGCTGAACTGGCCGCAGCCCGGAGGAGGATCCGCGAGCTGGAGACGGAGCGCGACATTCTCCGCAGGGTGGCCCGGTATCTCGCGACGGATACGCGCTGGTGAACCGCTGCCAGTTCGTTGACGACCACCAGCGCCGTCACGGCCTGAGGCGGCTCTGCGACATCCTCGGCCTGGCCCGCTCGAGCCGCTGCTACTGGCGCCGCACCGCCGCCGCAAGGCAAGCCCGCCAGGCCGCCGAGACAGAGCTCGCTGCACATACCTGCCGTCAGAGGCCCGAAGCCGCTCTACCTCGCAACCTTCATCGACCTCGCCTCACGCCGGCTGGCCAGGTGGGCGATCGCCGACCACACGAGAACCGAGCTCGTCACCAACGCCCTGGCGGCCGCCGAGCGAACCCGCGGGAGTCTCGCCGGAGCGATCATGCATGTGGCCCGGCACTCAAAATGGGTCTGACCGCGTCTCCGTGAATCCGCAGGTCGGCAATGGGAACGCAAGATCGTTCCTTCGGGGTGTTCTACTCCGTGACGATCAAGACGTCCGAGGATGTGCTGTTTCCCGGGATCAGTGTGCAGGTCGGGAGCGTCGAGGAGACCTCCGGGGAGCTCGTGGTGGAGGCGGTGGCCATCGGCCGGCCGGGCCGCTGCCCGGACTGCCGAAGCAGTGCGAGGCGGGTGCACAGCTCGTACCACCGCCGCCTGGCCGAACGGCCGCTGGGGCCGCGACGGATCGTGGTCCGGCTCAAGGTCCGCAGGTTCTTCTGCGACCGGAAGTCGTGTCAGCGCCGGACTTCCGCCGAGCAGGTCGCCGGCTTCACCGAGCGGCACCGGCGGATCAGCGTAGGGCTCAAGGAGCGGCTGCAGGCGGTGGCGGTGGAACTCGGCGGGCGCCCCGGCGCCCGTCTGTGCCGCAAGGTGCAGATGAAGGCGGGACGGACCCTGCTGCTGGGGCTGTTGCAGGCCCCACCTGTCCCCACTCGGGCACCGAGGGTTCTCGGAGTGGACGACTTTGCTCTGCGGCGCCGGACCCGCTACGCGACCGTGCTTGTCGACGTCGAGGCCAGCCGGGTGGTGGACGTGCTGCCCGGCCGCACCACGGAGGCGCTCGCCGACTGGCTGACCCAGCATCCCGGCGCCGAGGTGATCTGCCGGGACCGGGCCAGCGCCTACAGCAAGGCAATCCGTCAGGCCGCGCCTCATGCTCTGGAAGTTGCCGACCGGTGGCAGTGCGCCATGAGGCGCCTTGTCGTATCCCCGGCTCAGCCGGGAGGAATTCGGAGGGAGGTTCCTGGGTCTGATGGCTCACCCGACCCGGAAACGGTGAAGGGGAACACAGCATGCCAGAAAAGCGACGGCCGGGCTCAGGTGTCAGAGACGGTGCGTCGCGGGACCCGCGTGATACGGCGAAAGCTGGATTGCCTGAACTCCAATCCCCAGAAGATTGAAGGTCGAATCCATCGGAAAGACACCTGACGCCGATGCCGAGCCCTGCCCCAGGTTAATGCCAGACCCAGGACAACCTCCGGGGCTCGGAGCGATGCCCAATGAGGGCATTCAAGGGGATGAGTGGAGCGCCTACGTCACGCTAGCACGTACGACAAGGACGAACATGGGATCGCCTACGGGAGGAGATCTTCCTATGGCGACGGAGGCCCCGTAGTAGTCGCCGGAGTCACGACCGGCCAAGGAGGACGGGAAAGCCATCCGCATCGGGCGAAGGGGGCCAGGTGATCGGACACTCAAGGACCGGGAGGTATGCGAAATGCAGAGCGCCGAAACGGTGCTGGGTGTCCTCCGCGAACGAGGCAGGCGTGGCCTGCCGTGCAAGGAACTGTATCGACAGCTCTTCAATCCGCAGTTGTATCTGCTGGCTTACGGGCGTTTGTACTCCAACAAGGGAGCGATGACACCCGGGGTCACTGGGGAGACCGTGGACGGCATGTCGCTGGGCAAGATCGGGCACGTCATCGACGCGCTACGCCACGAGCGGTACCGGTGGAGCCCGGCCAGGAGGGTCTACATCCCGAAGGGGCGGAGCAGTACAAAGCTGCGACCGCTCGGCCTGCCGCCCTGGAGTGACAAGCTCGTCGGCGAAGTGGTCCGTCTCTTGCTTGAGGCGTACTACGAGCCGACCTTCTCAAAGCCCTCCCACGGTTTCCGTCCCCGCCGGGGGTGCCATACCGCACTGCGCGAGGTGGCCAACACTTGGACGGGGACAGTCTGGTTTGTCGAGGGCGATATCTCACAGTGTTTCGACCGGCTTGACCATGAAGTCATGCTCCGAATCCTGGGAGAGAAGATCGACGACAACCGGTTCCTGCGGCTGATTCGAAACATGCTCAAGGCCGGATACATGGAGGACTGGGACTGGAAGGCCACGCATAGCGGAAGTCCGCAAGGCGGGGTCGTCTCACCGATCTTGTCCAACATCTATCTGCACAAGATGGATGAGTTCGTCGAGAACGTTCTGATTCCCGAGTACACGCGGGGGAAGGTCAGAAAGCAGAGTCGCGAGTTCTATAGAGTCTGGTACGCGATCCAATGTGCTCGCAAGCGAGATGACCGCACCGAGGTGCGAAGGCTTCGCAAGCAACTCCACAGCATGCCGAGCCTGGATACTCGTGATCCCGGATACCGGCGGCTGAGGTATGTGCGCTATGCCGATGACACCCTGCTCGGGTTCGCTGGACCGAAGAAGGAAGCCGAGGAAATCAAACAGCGACTGGCGCAATTTCTGCGTGACGAACTCAAGCTGGAGATGTCGCCGGAGAAGACGCTCGTTACGCACGCCCGCACAGAGGCGGCGCGGTTCCTCGGCTACGACATCACCGTGCACCACAACGACCGGAAGATCTCTGGCAGACGTCGGTCTGTCAATGGGACGATCGGTCTGCGTGTCCCCCGTTCGGTGGTAGTCGCCAAGCAGTCGCAGTACATGAAGCGCGGCAAACCCGCGCGTCGGCCCGAGCTACTGAACCAAGACGACCACGTCATCATCAGCACCTACGGGTCCGAGTACCGCGGCATCGTCCAGTACTACCTGCTGGCCGGCGACGTCTTTCGACTCGCCCGTCTGCACTGGGCCATGTCGGCCTCGATGCTGATGACGCTGGCCAACAAGCACCGCTCGTCGTTCTCGAAGATGGCCCGCAAGTACAAGGCCACCATCGAGACTCCGTACGGGCCACGCAAGTGCTTCGAAGCCCGCGTCGAACAGGCTGGCAGGAAGCCGCTGATCGGACGGTTCGGCGGGATTCCGCTGCGACAGAACAAGAAGACGGTCGTCACCGACCGCCAGCTGGCCCCGGTCAACATCAAACGCAAGGAGCTGGTCACCCGGCTTCTCGCCGGGCGATGCGAGGCATGCGGGCGCGTTGACGAGGTGGAAGTCCACCACGTCGCCAAGCTCGCCGACCTCGGACGATCGGGAACCCGGCCGCCGTGGGCAGATCTCATGGCCGCGCGGAAACGCAAGACCCTGGTGGTCTGCGGGCGTTGCCACGCGGACATCCACGGCAGAAGATCCGTCGCAGCATTCGCGGAGTAGTCACTGGAGAGCGACGTGCGGTGAAAGTCGCATGCGTCGTTCGGACTGGGGGCCGTGGGAAAAGGACCTGCTCAGCAGGCACCTCGCCGACGGCCCACCAGTACCCTGCTGCAGAACCTCTCGAACGCGTTGGAGAAGACTTGTCACCAGCACCGCAGCTGCCTGCGGAAACATGCGGAGCAGGAAGCGAGGCCCTCCCCACCGAAGATCGAGCCTCTGCAGGACTTGCCCCGCACCGCGATGGTCGAGCGCACCCGCCACCGCTACGAGGACATTCACCGGCTCCTCGACGAAGGCCGGACCGTCAACGGCATCGCCCGTCACCTCGACCTGGACCCCAGGACGGTGGACAAGTACAAGAAGACGCCGCTGGACGACCTGCTCGCCTCGGCAGCCAACCGCCGGCCGAACACAGGGATCTCGCCCTTCAAGCCCTACCTTCACCTGCGCCTCGGTCAGCTCGGCAGCAAGGCGGTAGGCGCACGGCTCTACGACGAGCTGCGCGAACGCGGCTTCCGCGGTCACGTGAGGACCGTCGAGCGATACCTCGCACGCTTCTCCATCGGCGAGGCCGAAGCCGTTCACGCTCCGATGCCCAGCCCCAGCACGATCGCCGCCTGGGTCACCCGCCGCCGAGAGCTGCTGACCGAGGAGGAAGAGGACCAACTCCTCCGCGTCCGGCTCGCCTGTCCGGACATCACCCGGGCATGCGACCTCACCTGGGCATTCCTGGACATCACCCGCAACCTCCGCGGCATCCTCTTGCTGGAATGGATCCACCAAACCGTGTAGGACGCCCCAAAGCCGATGCGGGGCTTCGCCAATGGCCTCCTCCAGGACCTCGACGCCGTCACCGCCGGCCTCACCCTGCCCTGGAGTTCAGGCATCATCGAAGGCCACGTCAACCGGGTCAAAACCCTCAAGAGAGCCATGTACGGAAGGGCCTCGTTCCAGCTCCTCCGGACCCGAATCCTCACCCACCCCTGACATCACGAAATCGCGGTCAGACCCTTCCCGGTGCCCATGTCGTCGGCGGTCTTCCGGCGTTGATCATGCCGACGAGTTCGGTGGCATGCCGGGTGGGTTGGGGTGTTCGTTGGCGGCGGCACCTTGCCGATGAGGGCATGCGAAGGCCCTCCCGGTGATCTCTTGGCCGAGCGTCCGGGAGGGCCGTGAAGCGCACGGAGGCGCTTGTGCTCACGGTAGGGGTGGACGTGGCCGGGGTCGAGTCCCTGCTGGCTTCTGGTGACATGGAGTGCCCGGTTTGCGGGGGTGTGCTGGCCCCGTGGGGATGGGCGAGGGAACGCGTGTTGCGGGGCGGGTCCGGGGTGGTGCGGCTTCGTCCGCGTCGGGCCCGGTGCGGGGGCTGTGGTCGTTCGCATGTGCTCCTTCCGGTGTTCGCGCTGGTCAGGCGGGTGGATCTGGCTGAGGTGATCGGGGCGGCTCTGGTGGCGCAGGCGTCCGGGGCCGGGGCCAGGACGATCGCGGGGCGGCTGGGCAGGCCGGTGGACACCGTCCGCGGGTGGCTGCGGCGGTTCGCCGGGCGGGCCGAGCAGATCAGGGCGTACTTCACCGTGCTGCTGGTGGACGCGGGGGTTGAACCGGTGCCTC
>NZ_JBAMDC010000114.1:0-18329 GCF_036961605.1 Streptomyces sp. KLMMK | reverse complement strand
CTTCGCCTCGTCCTTCGCCTCCGTGACCTGATGCCTTCAACGTCTCGCCCGGCGCCGCTTACCCTGACGCCCCCGGCGATGGACATGAGTGTGGCCCTGCGCCTGGTCCGGCAGGGCAACCGTGACGTCCTGTCCGACCAGGATCTCGCGGTCTTCGACGAAATGGCCGAGGTGCTGGAGAGGGTGGATCCCGCGGAGGTCAGACAGCGCGTCGGCGAACTTCGCAGCAGGTACGAGGCGACCATCGAGCTGGCTCGCCAGCGTCGAGCCGCGACCGGTCCCACCGGTCCGTCACGGACGCCCGTCGACCACGGCCAAGAGCAGTCCGCCGCACACCAGCAGCACCGGCCCCAGGGGCCCGGCCGCACCTAGTCACCCGTCCAGACCGGCATACGGCGAGATGAGGCCGCGCCGCCGACCGGACCGCACCGCGAGGAAGAGGGACCCACATGAACGATGCGATCAACCATCCCGAGGCGGCGCAGCTCGTCGACTCGCTGGTGGCCTCTGGGGGAGGCCTGGTCTCCTATGAGTTCGGTGCCCCCGGCAGACAGATCGCCGTCGCTGCGGGAGCGCACCTGGCCGCCCGCACGGGCACGTCATTGACAGTGATCGACTTCCGCCACCTGCTGCCCCAGATCCGTGCCATTGTCGCCGAGTTGCACCCGGACCTCACCTGTCGGCTGATGCCCGCCGGTGAGGCGGTCCAGCATCCGGAGCGCAACACCGACGGCGTCCTGGTCGTGCACGCCGACCTCCTGCACGACCCCGGCACGGCCGACAGGCTCATCGTGGCCAGTTGCGCCGACGTCGACGAACCCGTGCTCAACACCCTTGCCGGCCCCCGCTTCGTTGTGAGCGCCCGCGCCCTGATGCCGCCCGTCCCTGCGAACGCCTCGGCTCCCGAAATCCGTCGGCGGTTCGAGGCTTTCATCGGCACGCCGTACTCGGACAGGTTCACCGAGAGGCGAGAGCGCCAGGAGCGTTTCGTCAGGCAGCTCAAGCAGGGAGACCCGGGTGAGCACGACAGGGTAGGTGTTGAGGAGTTCACCGAGGCCTTCAGCTTCGAGGAGCTCACCAGGGCGGTGCAGAACGCGGACCCCGACGAGCTCCGACGGCGCATTGCGCGAGTCCAGGAACAGCAGGGGCAGCGGACCGCCGGCTACCCCGCCCCCGGATCCCCGCAGCAGGTCACCCGCGACCACGGCCAGGAGCAGTCCGCCGCGCATCAGCAGCAGGGACCCCAGGGAATCGGCCTCACCTAGACACCCGGCCCGCCGGCCACCTCGCCCTCACCACCGAGCCACCGCCTGCGGCGGCGCACGCTGCCCCCGGGGTGAGAGCGGGCGTGGGCATAGGGGTGCAGCCCAAGAGCTGGCGCGGGCGAAGGGGGGGGAAGCGGGCGGGAAAGGCGGCGGCCTTCCGTCGTCCGTCGCCCGATGGTTCACCCGGCTCCCCGCGGAACGGGGCGGTCCACTGAGGACCGCTCCGCTCAGCTATGCGCCGGTGTCCGCCGCGCAGCCGGATACGGGGAACTTGCCCGGATGCGCCGACGCCACCGCATGGGACGGGGCGCAGGCGTCTGCGGGATCAGGCGAGATCTTCGAGACGGTGCGGCTCCCACGGCAGATCGCGCATCTCCCATAGCTCCATGCCCATCGCCCGGTTGGCGCGCACCAGAGCGTCCAGGCCACCTGCCATCAGGGCAGGGCGGACCAGCCGCTCGATCGCCAGCTCGCCGAGCTGCGGCACGCGGACGGAGGCGCCGACCAGCCGACGGACCCGCTGATACGCCAAAGACCTCTCGAGCTCGGTTGCTCCATCACGCACCACTGCCATCAGAACCGCGGCCTTCGCCAGGCGCCGGAGACGGCAGGTTCGAGATACGACGTGCCGATGCGGTCCGCATGGTCGTGAGCGATCCGCCACGACACCTCCAGCTCGGCCACCGCCTCCTGGTAGGCGGCAACCACCTCCTCGCCCGCACCGTGGCGCACGGTGAGACGGGCATCGTCAGCATCGATCCGCGCCCGGTCGAACCGCTCAGTGGCGCCGACGGACGGATCGTTCAGCGCAGGCCGCTCCAGCGCTGCCAGAAAGTCCACGAGGTGCGCCCCGTACTCCTCAAGCACCGCCTCGTGGCGTAACTGCGCGGCGGCGATGCGCTCCTGCACCGCCCACCGGGCACGCTGCTCCTCCCGCTGCCGGTCGTGCCGGCGGCGCCCCGCCCGCACGACCACCGTGATGACGACCGCCACCACCACGGCGGCGGTCAGCCCGGCCGCTACGAGCCCCACGGCCCGCCACGGTATGGACGCCCAGCCCGGCCGTTCGGCATTACCACTCGGGGTGGGCAGCTGCGCTCGCACGACCATGGTGGCCCCGGTGACGATCACCGCCCCTACCCAGCGCGCCACGACACGACGCTGGGCCTCAGCCGCACCGGAGGGTGAGGACCTCGCGCGTATGAACGCGCGCGCCGTACTGAACAGGGCGGCCATCAGCGCCGTCGTCGCGAGGAGCGAGAGAAGGAGGGGGATCGTGCGGCTCACCGGGTGCTGACCTCCTGCAAGAACCTGGCCGTGCGGCCCGGACGGCGAGGGTGGCCCCCGCCCCCGCAGCCTGGGGCACATCCCGCTCCGCCTGTCCCAGATGGCGCCCCGCGTCCCGCCCGGCGGAACGGGCCGGCAGATCTTTGCGCGCCGCGGTCCGCCCTGCGGGACAACAGGCCCGTACGGCGTTCACCAGCACGTGGGTGCCGAAAACTGCCAGCACCGAGCAGGCTGAGGACAACCGGGGGCAGCGCGTGGCAGCGGATTACCTACAACACTCCTGTCACGCCACGTCCGGCGCCCCGCCCGCTCTATTCGCAGCTCGGTGCCGCTGCACGGTATACGGCGGCCGCCTGACCTTGGGAGTCTTGATGGAAACCACCCTGATTCGGATGTGTGCGCCCGTCGCGGCCATGCCGTACGCCTCCGGGCCGCGGACGCCAGGCCAGCTCTGTGCCGCCCGCCACGATCTCCGTCGGACTCGCGCCTTCCCGCAGCAGGTGCTGCCCGGCCGCGCGGAGCGGCGGTGAGGCGGACGACAGGCTGGATACGAGATCGCTTCTGGAGCCACATCATCGCGGCCTGGATGCTGACGATCGCGGTCATCACACAGCAGGGGAGCGGCCCCCACCTGGGACTCCACGCCCTTCCCATGGCCGTCATCGCCAGCTGGGCCTGGGCACTTCACCGCGCCAGCGACTGTCGGACCCTGGTAGCCGAGGGCTTCAGGGCCCAGCACCACACCTGGAACAGCCTCCTGCGCGCCCGGCCCTCGCATGCCCCAGGCCCCTCCTACAGCGCGGTCATTCAGCGGATGCGGAGCACCGAGGACCACCTGCGTGCCGTGGCCCGCAAACACCGCCTGCAGCGACTGAGCATCGCGGTGATCGACGGCTGGGACCCAGCCGGCGACGCAAACGAGGCGGCCTCCGTGGGCGACGGACGACGGGCCCATCTGTGGCTGGGCAGCAACTGGTTCGCACCGGACGACACCATCCACCTGCCTGCCGTCCTCGAGCACGAGCTCGGCCACATCCTGCGCCGCGACAACCAGCGTGCGACCGCCCTTCAGGCCGCCGGCGTGTTCTTAGTGGTCCTGGCGGCGGCGTGGGCGTCCTGGCCCGTCGCCCTCCTGACGGCAGCGGCACTACGGCTGCTGTACACCGGGTGGGCCTGGCACAGCGAGCTCGCCTGCGACGCCCGCGCGGTCCGCACCTGCGGCCGCGCCCCCGTGACCGCCCTGTGGAGGCACAACACCCACCTGCTGCGCACACTCCCGACGCCCGCGCGCTTGCGGCTCAGCTGGAAGTCGGTACCCACCCACCCTCCGTACCGGCTCCGCCTGTGGTGGGCCCAGCAGGTCAGCGCCCCGAGCGCCGCCATTCCCCACCCCCTCGCCACGCTGGCCGACGCCTCTGGACAGGCGCCGGTGTACGTGGTCTGAAGTTCAGGCGGCGCCGGGGGCCGCGCTCCGTCCATGCCTGCGGTCACGGCCCTTGCGCCAACCGTTGGATCGTCCTCCAGCGCGGGGCGCCGTCATCAGACGTCCGGATACGCGAAGTGGAAGGGCACGCCCAGGGGGGTCGGCCAGCGCCCGGCCGGCCTCTGACCCCCGGCGCTCCCCCTGCGGAACGCGCCCCGGGCCCCTCTTCCCCAGGCGGGACAGAGGACGGCAGCACGACGCCACATCTCACCCACGACCTGCCCTGTCCGCAACAGACAGGCACCACGGCCACCGCCTGAGGGAGACCCCATGGACACCAGCATGCTGCGCCACCCCCTGATCGCGCGGGCCGTCGAGACGCTCGTGGCCGACGGCGGCGGAGTCGTCACCTACTACCCGGGCTGGGGCGGCCGCGAAATACTCGCGGCTGCCGGCGCCCGCCTCGCGGCCCGCACCCGGACCCCGTTGACCATCGTGGACCATGGGGACCTCCACGCCGACATCAGCGCGGCAGTCGCCGAACTCCAGCCCGCCGTGGACTGCAGGGTGACGAACGCGTGGGACGCTGCATCCCAACCACCCGAGCCCGGGGGCGTTCTGGCTGTGCACACCGACCAGCTGATAAGGCGGGCCGCCCGCCAGAGCATGCGGGACCTGGCCCAAGCCGCCAGCCACGTGGTCGTGGTCGGCGACCGGTATTTCTACACTACCCTCGACGACCTCGCCGGCCCGGAACACCAACTGATCGATCCTTACCTCCATGTGCTGGCCATGCCCACCGAGTACCTCCACCTTGCGGAGTGGGAAGCAGCCCCACATCTTGGCGCCGACACGCCCGGGCCCCAGCCAGCGGAGCGGACCGAAGCCATGAACCGGTCCGCTGAGCAGCGTGCCGCAGCGCTGCGCGACTGGCTGGTCAAAGGCGCCCAGGACCGCGCGGCGGCCCCACGCCAGCCGCGCGCCCCTCACCAGCAGGATCAGGCGCAGTCCGCCACCCACCAGCAGTACAACAGCCCTGGCGGACGGATGCCCGGCCCGTAGCCCTCGCACCACTGGCAGCGTGCCGTCGGCCCTCGTGATCCGTCCATGTCGAGGTCGTACGCGCCCGCGCTGCGCCCCAGACCCGCGATCAGGGCAGTGGTGCCGGAGACACAAGCCGAGCGAACGGATCGCCCCGTGGCGTCAAGCGGTGCCGCATATTTGGAGAGCGGCCTGCAACGGTTGTGATGGACTGATGGCCGAATGAGGCCGAGAGGGAAGTGCCATGGACCGCTGCATCGTCCTGGTGGACGCCGGATACCTTCTGGGCGCGGCCGCGACGCTGCTGACGGGTGATGCCGCGCGCTCGCGCCTGTCCGTCGACCACGCAAGGCTGATCCAGCAGATCCGCGACCGCGCGCAGAGCGAGACAGGGCAGCCGCTGCTGCGGACCTA
Source organism: Streptomyces sp. KLMMK (assembly GCF_036961605.1). Classification (NCBI taxonomy): domain Bacteria; kingdom Bacillati; phylum Actinomycetota; class Actinomycetes; order Kitasatosporales; family Streptomycetaceae; genus Streptomyces; species Streptomyces sp. KLMMK. The sequence continues at coordinate 12,899 of NZ_JBAMDC010000114.1, read as the reverse complement.
CTGGTTCGACGGGGCACCGGACCGGGTGCCCCAGCCCGAGCACCGGCGCCTGCGGGTGATGCCCCGGGTCACGGTGCGCCTGGGCATGCTCACCCGCGTCGACGGCCGCGTCCAGCAAAAGGGCGTGGACGCCGCCATACACGCGCAACTCACGGAACTCGCGCGACACAAGGCCGCGAGCGACATCGTACTGATCACCGGCGACGGCGACCTCCTGCCCGGGGTGATGGCGGCCAAGGAACACGGTGTGGCCATGCACCTGTGGGCCGTGCAGGCCGCCGACGGCGCCTACAACCAGTCCGAGGACCTGATCGCCGAAGCGGACGAGCGGCAGCTACTCGACCGCGCCTGGCTCACCCAGGCCATCACTGCAGCCGAGCCGGCTCCGCCGGACGTTCCGGAGCAGGCCGCCCCCGAGCCGTCCGAGCCCCCCGGCATACCCCTCCTCCCTGCCCGCACCCCCACTCCGGGAGACCTGGCACGATCAGCACCATCGGTCGCCCTGCGCTGGTCCTCGGAATGCGGGTTCGCCGACCCCGACGACGGGATCCCGCTCCTGGAGACCCTCACCGATGCCCGGCAGGTGTGGGTGGATCGTGAGCAAGACCTTTCGGTGGGCGGTGAACCCCACGAGGTGGGCAGAATCTTCGCAGCCCGCTGGGCCCAACGGCTCCCGCACGACCAGGCTGCCGATCTCCTGGACCGGTTGGATCAGGCGTGGCCCCGGATACCGCGCTCCCTCGACAGCGAGCTGCTGCGCTACGCCGCGCGCTTCGGCACCATCGCCAACGATGTACTGGACATCAGCCAAGATCACCGGAAGCAGCTGCGCACGGGATTCTGGAGCGGCATCCCAGCCGAGGCACTGCCCGCGCCGGCGCCCTGAAGGGCGACCTTCCTCAGCCGCCCCACCAGGGCGCGGCACTGCGGGCTTGTGCTGGTGGGAGTTTTCGCGTTCTTGTCCGGGGGTGGTTCTCGTTTGGGTGTCCGGGGTGGTGGGCGTCCTTGGGGTGGGCTGGGCAGCGTTGTCTTGCGGGGTGTTCGGGGTGGTGGTCGGGGGTGTTGGAGCTGGACAACGGGGTGAGGGTGGTTGGTCAGTGGTTGAGAATTGGCTGGTCAGCAAGCTGAAGGCTCCACCTCGACGCCAGGCCCTGCCCCGCGGGGTGTGCCCTGGCAGTTCCACCTGACCTACGACGGGTGACACCAGCCCACCGCTAGCCCCGCACCTCGCGCCGCTGCACCCGGCTCGTCGACCTCCACGCCTGTCCCTGCCGCCGTCCCCCTGCCGGGCACGGGGGAGTTCCTGGCTGCCGACGAGGCACTGTCCGCGCCGACGCCATGAAGGCCGGCCGCAGCAGTGCCGGCAGGACCGCCCGCGGTGACTGGCTGCCCTGCGCATTGGCCCGGCGGGCGCGGGGAGATCTCACCCGGCTCCGCGGCCGGGGCATCCGCTCCGTCCAGGCCCTGGAGATGCGCCCGGTCCAGGCTGCGCGACGCCGGCTGACCTCCGTCAGTACGGGCGCTTCAACTGAAGCGCTCTCCGGCGGCCTGGTTTCACGGCGGGCGAGCGGGCGGGGGCGCGGGCGTTGGCGAATGGCGCAACTTGCCTGCCTGTAAGGGATATTGTGGCCTGTGGCGCACCTTGTGCGCCCCCTCCCACGAGGATGCGGAACCCCCGGACGCTCGCAGGGCGCCCGGTGTGGGCGTCCTCCGGGGCACCCCCGGACAGGGTGCGCAGTAGGGAGGGGGCGCCTGTGGGACGCCACCGGAAGAAGCCATTTCGTGAGCGGGTCTACGCGGTTCTCCGCGAGCTGGGGAGGTGGCTGACCGGACGGTGACCGGCAGTCCTCATAGACGCTGAGGGCTGACGGTCACACGCCGTCCGATCATTTTCGGGGGCCCTCGTCGCGGACTGTCCCTCCGTGGCGGGGGCCTGCAAGGGCCGAAGAACCGGCCCGCATTCACGCTAGCACCGCGGCCCCGTGCACGGCAGCCAGGACGGGTCTAGCGCCACGATGACCCCGCAGCAGTTGTCCGTCCCGTCCGGTCCCGCGGCCGGCGCGGAGGTGCTGCGGCAGATGGCTGCGCTGCGCCGCCCGGTGGCGGGGCTGCTCATCACCGTGGTCGTCCTGAGCGGCGCGGCCCTGCTCTGCGTCCTGATGCGCCACCCCCGGGTCGCAGATCCGGTCGAGGGGTGGGGCAGCGCCATGGCGGGCGTGGGCGCCCCGGTCGCGCTGGTTGTGACCGAGGGCCGTTGTTGGCGGATCATGCTCACTCTGCTGCAGGTCACGGGCGTCTGGAGAAGGTCGGTTGGCGGATCTTGAGGGCGATAGTTGACGGGCCATGCCGCCGCCAGCTGCTACCGCTGCTGCATCGGCGCAGGTGAGTGTGTGGGCAGCCGATCACGCATCAAGATCCGCCATCTACCTCACCTCGTCCGCCATCTACGCCTCTCGGTCGCAGGTGGTGCGGCTGACTCGCCGCCCGTAACTTTCCGACCTCCGGGAAGGTTAAAGGAATGGGTTAAATGCAAGGGTAATGACTGTTAGTGTTCGGGGTGGAGGTAGAGGCTAATGGCTACTCAGGAAGAGCTGTTCGCGTCCGTGGATGCCTTGCTGGAGGAAGCACCCCAGCTCCCGCCCCCGGCGGAACGCGCCCGGCTGCGTGAGGCCGCCGGCATCACGCAGGCCCGTCTGGCGCAGGCCTTGAAGTCGACGACGCAGACGGTGAAGAACTGGGAGAACGGGCGTTCGGAGCCGAAGCCGCCCCGGCTGGAGGCGTACCAGCGGCTGCTGGCCGGCTGGGCGGCGAAGTACCCGCCGCACGGCCCCACCCCCACACCCGCGGCTGTGCCCGTCCCGGTGGACCCGCAGCCGCAGCCAGCCCCGGAGACGTTCGCCGGTCCGGCCCCGGCTGCGCCCGAGGTGGCCGTCTCGGGAACGCCCGCCCCGGCCGAGCCGGAAGCAGAGCGCTCCGTGGCACGGTCGACGGCGACGTCCCCTCGCCCGGCCCGTCGGCATGCTGGGCCCGCGGTCGGCACCGGTCCGTACCGGCACGGCCCTCTTGCGGTCCTGGACGGCGACGGCGCCGCCTACGGTGTCGACGGCATCGTGCTGGACTGCCCGGCTGCCACCATCCCGCAGCTGGTGGAGTGGGCGCTGACGGAGTCCGGGCTGGGCGCGCCGCGGCTGCACCGCAATGGCCGTGACGCCGACCCGCTGATCGTGCTGACCGCGGCCGCCGCGGTGAAGCTCGGCCTGCCGGAGCGTCTGGAGGGCCACGAGCAGCGCCGCTCCCTGCGCCTGGACGACGAACACCCCGTGGTCGAGCAGATCACCCGCGCGCAGTGGAAGCTCACGCAGCGCGGATTCGGCCCCTGGGCACGCGTCTACCGCCCCGCCCAGGCAGGCCAGCGCCAGTGCGTGCAGTTCGCCGTCCTGTCCTGGGACGCGCTCGACCCCAGGTCGTGGCCGGGGGTAGCGCAGATGGAGCCGGCCGACGTCGCCCGCGTCCTGGGCCTCTACGCCCGCCGCGTCATCACCCCCCGCGGCTCCACCGCCGTCTCCGGGCTGGAACTCATGACGGCGCTGCGCCCGCCGACCCGGGCCGTGCAGGACCGCTCGACAGGTCAGTGGGTATCCGCGCACAGTCCCGGCAGTCTCGGGACGGAGCCGGTCGACCCCGCCCCGCCGGAGGCCACCCCCGAACACCCCGTCGTCGTGGGCAGCGGCTGGACGGGCGGTTTCCTCGATGAGGAGGTGTTCCAGTGGGTACGTGACGTCGACCTGCTCTCGGCCGGGGAGTGCCTGATGCCGTTCGCAGTCGGCCTGGACCTGAACACCGCCTTCCTCGCCGCGGCCGCCCGCCTGACCGTGGGCCTGTGCGCCCCGGAACACGTGCAACGCCCGGTGTTCGACAAGAAGATCCCCGGTTCGTGGCTGGTGGACCTCTCCCACATCGAGCTGGACGCCCGCCTGCCCAGCCCGTTCACGCCGACCGGGAAGCCCCCGGAAGGCCCGGCGTGGTACGAGACGCACACCGTGGCCTACGCCCAGGAGCTGGGCTGCAACGTCGCCCCGATCGAGGCGTACCTGCGCCAGGAGACCGGCGCGTACCTTGATCCCTGGTACGACCGCCTCAAGACCGCCTACGTCGACACCCTCGCCGATCTCGGCGTCACCAAAGACCTGGACGACCGCGCGTTCCTCACAGCGATGGAGCAGCACAAGCAGACCGACCCCGGCATGGCAGCCGTCCTCGCGGCCATCAAAGCCACCGTCAAGGGCGGGGTGGGCAAGCTGCGCGAGCGCCCGCAGGGACGGCGCTACAAGGAGGGCGAGCGGTGGCCGGCGCTGGAGCGCCCGACCTGGCGCCCGGACATCCGCGCCGCGGTGATCTCCAAGGCGCGGGTGAACATGCACCGCAAGATGCTCAACATGGCGAAGATGACCGGCCTGTACCCGCTCGCCGTCCTCTCCGACTGCGTGGTCTACCCCAGCCCCGGCCGCTCACCGCTGGACTTCCTGCCCTACAGCACCTCCGGCAAGCCCCAGCCCGGCGCCTTCCGCCTCGGCCCCACCCCGGGCCTGGCCAAGGTCGAGGGCGTCCAGGACATGGCCTGGGCCGTCGACCTCATGGAACAGGGCTACAACCCCGCCCGCCACATCAAGGGCGGCGACGCCACCACCGAGGAAGGGGAGTAACCCGCCGTGGGAGAGATCCAGGACGCCCTGGAACGCGCCGACCGGGAAGCGTTCACCCGCGAGCCCCCCAAATCCACCCAGGCCCGCGTCAACTTCCTGCTCAAGTACCTCACCCCCAAGGAGATCGGCCAGGAGATCGGCGTCACCGCCGACTCCGTCAACCGCTACCGCCGCGGCACCCGCAAGCACCCACCCAAAGAGGTCGCCGCGCGCATCGACGCGGCCGTACGGGCCCGCTGGCAGCCCCAGGTCCGCCGGCGCCGGCGCAAGCAGGCCGCCGCCATCGGCGGCATCACCGTCGAGACCCGCGCCCGCTTCGGCTACACAGCGCCGGTCGGCACCACCGACGACGGACGGTTCCGCCGGCTGACTGTCCACCTTCCCCCGGCGTACGCCCGACGCCTCTTCGACGCCCGCGACACTGGCGCAAACGACCAGCAGATGAGGGAAATCATCGCTCAGGGATTCAAAGAGATCTATTTCCAGGACGGCGGCGCACGCGCCATGGGAATTTCAGACGTCGCCATCAACGACATCGATTACCTCGACTTGGATTTCTGAGAAAGAGTCCAAGAGCGGCGAGCACAGATCTCCTGTGACTGAGCGCTTCAGCTGGCGAGTGAGCATACGAGTTGGCGAGCTGAGCGTTGCGGCAGGTGAGGAAGTTGGTCCCTGTTTGTTGTCGGTATGTGCGGATGCCGTTGCAGAGGGGATGCATAGGATCGCTGGCATGACGCTGCGACCTGTCCTGGTGAACATGAAGGCTCTTGATGATTCGGCCGTCGGCCGGTTCTGGGCGGCGGCGCTCGGCTGGGGTGTTTCCGGCGAGGGATCGGGCGCGACCGTCGCCAAACCGGCCGACTTCGATTGGCTGGACCCGGTCGGCGTGTGCATCGACGTCATTGCTGTCCCGGAACTCAAGACGGCAACGAAGAACCGTGTGCACGTCGATCTCGCCACCACCTCTGCGGCCCATCAAGCGGAGTTGGTCGCGAGCCTTGAAGCTCTCGGCGCGACGCCTGCCCACGTGGGCCAGGGTGACGTGCCGTGGACGGTCCTCGCTGACCCGGAGGGCAACGAGTTCTGCGTGCTGGAGCCTCGGGAGATGTACCGCGACACCGGGCCGATCGCCCGGGTGGTGGTCGACTGCACGGATCCGCGGGCCATGGCCCGGTTCTGGGACGAGGCGATGGACTGGACCCTGCACGAGGTGACGGACGACCATGCGGTGTGGCGCTCGCCCAAAGGGGTCGGCCCGTATCTTGAGTTTCTTCGCTCGCCCGACGTGAAGACTGTGCCGGACCGTGTCCATCTTGACCTGGTGCCGGACCCCGGTGACGACAAAGCAGCGGAGGTCGCCCGGCTGCGGGCCCTCGGCGCCGCCGACCTCGACGTCGGCCAGGGGGACGTCCCGTGGACGTGTCTTACCGACCCGGAGGGTCACGAGTTCTGCGTCCTCGCCCGGTCCTGACGCGGAGCCTTGACCACACCCCGACACACGAACCTCGTGCATTCATGCGCCACCACCCCGGGCGAGCCGGGCTGTAGCGTCTCGGTCAATCCGGGCGGCGCGAGCTTGCGTGTCGGGGCGAGATCGGCTTGCTCACCGGCCACAACGCTCAATTCGCCAACTGAAGGGCTCAGTCACATCTCCTGTAACGGAGTGCTTGAGTTGGCGGATGAGCGTTGAGTTGACGAGTGGTGTGCTCAGTGTGAGATCACCGCAGCCGCAAGCTCGATGAGCGCGGTCCGGGGCGGCTGACCCTATTCCGAACATCGTGGCGTGGCTGCGGGGATCACCAGATGCCTCCCTACCTCTCGCGCGCTCTCTGTCCAATTAGGAATGAGAAGGCCGCCCTTTCTCGCCAGTTCCTCCGCGGCATTCGCAACATCCTGGAGAAGGCGGTCGTGCCACTGCAGGTGCATACCGAGCGCGGTCCGGGCGGACCGGTGATCAAGTCGTCCGTGCGTAAGGGCGCGCGCCAGGCGGACGATGTAGCCGATGTACGCCTCAAGGTGCTGATGCTCGTTGAGTTCCCCGGGCCTCGGGTCCGGTCCCCGATAGTAATTGGGTTCTGCTGGCGACAAGAAGCCGGAAGCTACTGAGTAGACGTCGACCTGGTGCGACCGCACCTTGGTCGATAGCTCGTCGATCGCGATGCGGTGGCGGAGAAATCCGTCTGAGAAGAACTCATCGACCATCCGGTCAGTGACTGTCTGCTTGTCTGCATCCCGGGTGAGTACTACAGAAGCCCGATAGCTCGCATAGGCGCCAGCGATTGCTCCTACCAGAGCCCCGAGGAGGGCAGCAGCGAACTCGGTCATGAGCGTCCTCCGTATGACACGTGCGTGGCACATGGTCCGTTCCCCCAACTGCCGGTCCACGCAACGAACCCGTCAGCTGGAGGGGGGATCGGTGCTGTGGCCCGGAGCGCCGGGCCTTTCCCGGGCCTACAGGCTCCGTCACTCGCCACGCACCGGCCCGCCAACAGCGCCCTCAGACCTGCCAGCCGAAGCACTCAGTCACAATCTCCCATGAGCTGAAGCGCGATGGTTGTCACCGAGGCAGGCAGGTTGTCACGAGACGGTCGGAAACGGCGCGTGGGGCTGACTGCCGGCCTCGGCGCGCCGCCCCGGACGGCGAGCCCGGACGATCGGTCCGGGCCGGCACTCGTACTCGCCAAGGGCTGCTGTTCAGGCACGCGATGCCGTGTTTAGCTTGACACTTACCCTCCGGCGCCGAGGTGGGAAGATGGCGGGGTGCCAATGACTCTTGCTGGAGGTTCCGAGTGAGCACACGGCTGCCCGTCGAGGCTGACGACAAGGACCTTGCAGATTTGCTCCTCCGTGCCGCAAGGGTGGTCCGGCAGGAGAGCGTCGTGGACGTGACGCTGCGGACTCCGCTGGCAGAGTGGCTGGAGGATGCCGCAGACGGTGACGACGAGGGTGTCATCAGCCCTTACGCCGAGGCGGTGGCCAGAGCCGTAATCACGGGTCAGCCGGGCGACTGACCGCTCCGTCGTGGCCTTGTCCCCTTCTTGCGGTGGGCAGGGCGGCTGTATGCCTCGCCGGTGGCGAGGCGCCGGCCCACCTCACGACGGGTGGCCGGGTGGCGGTTCAACCCTGATCGCCCGGCGAGGCACCGACGAGCGGAAGTGACACAGTGCTCCTCCACCCCCCACGGCCTGGCCGACGCCGAACTCTGCTGGACCGCGCGCCGTACGAAGCATCGTCACCGCCGTCCTCGCGTGGGAGAACCTCACGCCCGGCGGGGTCGGTGTCGGAGCGCGTCACTACGCTCCAGAGCCATGACCACTGATCTCGGATTCACCTGCTCGTGCTGCGGCGAGCACCACCCCAGGCTGCCGATGAACTACTCGGCCGATGCCCCGGCCCTGTGGGAGCCCTCCCTTGCCGACGCCGACGGCTGCCTGCTCTCGGCAGACCAGTGTGTGATCCACGCGCAGCACTACTTCGTCAAGGGCCTGATCGAGATGCCGGTCATCGGCAGTGAGGAGGTGTTCTCCTGGGGTGTGTGGGTCTCGCTCAGTCGTGAGAGCTTCTCCCGCGCAGCGGACCTGTGGGACACCCCCGGCCGGGAATCGGAGAAGCCGTACTTCGGCTGGCTCACCACTGACCTGCCGATCTATGCGCCGCCAACCCTCAACCTGAAGACCAACGTCCACACCCGGCCGGTCGGCGAGCGGCCCTACGTCGAGCTTGAACCCACCGACCACCCCCTCGCAGTCGAGCAGCGCACGGGAATCACTGTGGACCGCGTGCGGGAAATCGCCGCGGCCATGCTCCACTCCGGTGGCAGCGATCAGCTCTGATAGCCGTATACAACGGCTGACCACGTGCCGGGGGCCACTGGACCTGAGCGCTGTGCCCGGCCGGACGGGCTACCTCTATCGCTCAGCCACCGCCCCATGCGAGCCGAAGCACGATGTTGTCACCAGTTGCCGCCCGGAGGAAGTGCGGGCTCGCCCGGTGCGTGTCCGATGGCGGGAATCCGATGGGCGTTCCTCCGGCCGGGCGTGAGCTTGGGAGTGCGGCTGGCAGTGAAGCCCGTGACGATCACGGGGATCGCGGACGTCTTGTCCAGGCCGCGGGCGCCGAGGTCGGCGGCGCGTAACGAGCCAGGACGTGGTCGTGGCGGGCGGCGGACTACATAGGCCCCGAGGGGGAGCAGCCCGGGGGTCCCAGTGCCGACGCGCACTCCAGTGCGATGCTGCTGGCCCGGGCAGCAAAGAACCCCGGGCTGCACACAGCGCCCAAGGGTCCCCTCCGGCAGGGCCGGATGCCGCCCGGACATACACCCCGTCAGAAGACCAGCGGGGACTGTCCAGGGGATTCGCACCCGTCTCGCCCCGGCCTGTCGCTACGCCCCGTCACCGGCCCCGCCCCGGGTTTGCCACCAGCAGCCGGCAAGCCGGGGACATGACCAGATCACGAACGTCGGCGGCCCAAGCCCCGGGGCCACTTCCCTGGAACCGGAACGCCGTGGCCCTACATCAGGCGGCCCGGCCGGGCCGTGTCCTGGTGCGGGTGAGTTCCTGCAGTGTGGCCGTGACGCGGTGGGGCGGGGCGCTACGGTGCGGCTGTGGCTGACTACTCTCATTTCATCAAGCAGCAGGTCTCTTCCCGTCTGTACCGGCCGGGAGGGCAGGTGGAGACCATCTGGGATCCCGCGGTATGGACGATGGCACACCGCGGCTACAGCGGCAGCGGCCGGCTGGACGTGTGGGCGTACGCCACGGAGCAAAAGGCGCTGCACGAGGGCGCGAAGCTTGCGATGGCCTGCGGGATGGACGAGGACGAGCAGGCCCTCCAGGACTTCGGGAACCGCCGCTGGCAGAAGGTCCTGGACCGCTACGAGGAAACCCACCCCGACACCCACCTGCTCCGAGTCCAGTCCGCCTTCCTGCAGTTCCCCGGGTAAAAGCCGCCCACCCTGGGCTGCTCCTTGCGGCTGGAGCCGCCGGCAGCCCGGGGCCGTGCGGTGCTGGCCGCGGTCCACACCGTGCCCATCCCCTGGTGGTGCTTGTCGGGGCCTTCTGGGTGATCATGATGGGAAAGGCGAGGCGCGGGGGGTATGCGCGCTCAGATGAGGTGAGGACGCTCCTTGGCGGCTTGCCGGACCTTCCGTTCCATGTATCCAGCCTGGAGAGGTAAGCACGCGCTGCTCCCCGGCTGACGTCCCCAGATCAGGGCGGCGCCCACCCGGGGCGTATTCCCGGGGCGGGCGGGGTCGTTGTACAGGTCAGATGGCCCAGTCGAGCCCGAGCGCCGCGAGTGCCTTCCGCTTGTCGTCGGTGAGCTTGGCCCGCCTGCTCTTGCTGTTGGACAGAAATACCCCCAGCTTGATTTCCGTCCCGTCCGGGAGTGTCTCGACGTGCCCCCTGGGGACGGTTACGGAGCCTGTGCGGGCCTTGTACTGGGCCAGGGCTGCAACACCCCGCTCGAAGGCCCCGGTGCCGCCCCTGGACGGCTTTGCAGGCGCCTCCTGCTCCGGGGGGAGCGGTACGACGCCGAGCTGCTCCAGGCGCTCGCGCTGCCCCTCCATCAGGGCCTGCCAGACGGCGTGCTGGCGCTGTTTGGCCAGCCACCGTCCGACGTCCATCCCATGCACGGTGGTCCCCGGAGCCAGGTCGGTCAGCCCGGGCTCATCCGCGAGCAGCTCGCGCACGGAGGCGTAGTGGCGCTGCCAGTCCGCCGGCCACGCCGGGTTCCAGTCTCCGTCGATCTCACGCAGCGCTGTCTCCCATTCCGGGCGCCCGTCCAGGGCACCGGGTCGGCGCATGTTCGATACCCACTGTCCCAACGGCCGATCGAGCATCGTTGCGGTCCGCGGGGCACAGAGCGTCCAGTGTTCGTCGTAGTAGGCCTTCGCGGCGGCGAGGTTCTCCTGGAACCGCTCGTCCGCGAGCGACCAGACCATGCCGAGTTTCTCCAGCCGGCGGGCCCGGACTCCGGTCATCTGCCCGGCCCCGTAGGCCCTTCGTTGTTCTGCCACCCATTGCCCAAGGGGAGTCGCTCCCTCCCGGTGTCCGTAGGGCACTCGGGCGTGGCCCTCTCGTTCCGTGAAGGCCTTGAGTTTTGCCCAGCCGCGGGCCCAGTCCTGCCGTTCGGTGTCGATGACATTGAACGACACCCACTCCGCGACCATCACGGGGTCACGGGGGGCGGCAAAGCGCAGCAGTAGGCGGGATTCTTTCTCACCCTCTCCCGGCTCCGGACCGATATACGCAGAAGGCTGCGAAATTCCTTTCTGAGGCTCTTGCGGGATCGCAAGCAGCTCAATGGCATCTTCATCATGAGATCTCAGACCGGCCAGTACCTTTACGAGCGGACGGTAGGAGGCGGAGGTGAACATGTCTTCCGGCTGTTCCCCCGGCCGGAGGAATACGGGCACGATCAAAGAGGCCAGTTTTCCCTCCCCGGGCTTCTGCCGAAGGGCCCGGCCGATGGCCTGGACGATGTCGTGCGGGGCGCCCTTGGGGTCCAAAAGGGCAACACTGTCCACCGCTCTGATATCGACACCTTCGCCCAGAACACGGCAATTTGACAGCACGGCCCGCCGCGCGGTGGTGCCGAACCCGGCCAGGACTTCCCGCCGGTGCTCGGCAAGGTGTTCCCCGCACAGCCAGTCCGCCCAGAGCTCTGCCGGGTACGTCTCCGGCTGGTCAGCGTGCAGTTTCGCCGCCACCCGCCCCAAGCCCTCCGCGTAGGCCTGTGCCTCTATCGTCCGGTGGTGGAAGGTGATGCAGGTGTTCAGCCGGTGCTCCGCCATCGTCCGCAGCAACGCCGCATGAAGCGCCCCCAGCCGCTCCCCGCGCACCTCCTCACCATGCCGCTCCTCACCCATCAGCCGCTCCGGCGTGACCACCGGGTCCTGGAGCTCGACCACGATGATCTGATACCGCGCGAGCAGGCCGCGGGAGACCGCCGACGCAAGGCTGAGCTTGTAGAGCACTGGGCCGAAGACGGTCTCGTCGTCCATGGACGCGGCCATCTCCGCCGGCAACGCGTCTCGTGCGCCCTCACGTACCTCCCAGTGCGGGGGCCGCTCCTGCCAGATCCGGGGGGTTGCCGTGAGGTACAGCCGGCGCGCTGCCGGGATGATCCGCTGGTTGTGGACGTCCGCCCATGCCTTCCCCATCGATCCAGACGTCCGATGTGCCTCGTCCACGACCACGAGGTCGAGTGGGGTGAGCTGCTGTCCGTAGACACCTTCGAAGGCCTCTGCCAGCACCGGCAGCGAAGCGTAGGTGGCGTAGATGGTGACCGGGCCCGTGCCGTGCCACATGGCCAGCCGCACCGGGTTGGTGGTGCACCTGACCTTGAGGTTCCACAGGTCCGGATCGTCTTGGAGCGAGCACACCGCCACCGCCGGCCCCTGGTGCCCGACCCGGTGCCACTCCTTGACCGTCTGGGCCAGGAGGTCCAGCGTCGGCACGAGCACCAGAGTCCGGCCTCTCGGCAGCATCTCGCGTGCCGCGAACGCTGCCGTGATCGTCTTGCCGGTGCCACAGGCAGAAATCACCTGACCACGCAGGCCGTTGACCGGGATACCCTCGGGAGGGATATCTAGACCGCGTTTGATGGCGTCAACGGTCTCGATCTGGTGAGCGTGCAGATCGTTTTTCTTCATGGCCACAGGAAAGCTCCTCTATCCAGGATGTGGCGCGCAGTCAAGAAGGGAATCCCCGCGCACTGAGCGTGGCCCAGAGGGCAAGACATCCAGAGTCGTACACTACACAGCTGCTAGCATGATGCATCACCCTTTGAGTGACTTACCTCCCTCAAAGGGTGATGCATGCCCCAACCTCGTCCCCAAGAGCCGCTTGCTCTGTATGCTGACAGATCAAGTACACCTGAGGTGCAGGTGCAGGTGCAGGAGATATGGGGTTCCGGGTGGAGCGCAGCGGAGCCCGTCACTGCGGTAGGTCCGATGTCTCGCTCGGCCCGACGGTCCGTCACTCTCGTTGCGGGGGGTGATGGCTGGGACTCCCAGGTGCCACACAGCCCGGCACGTGATGCACTTCCTCTTACTGCCAAGCCCAGATTTCCCGCTTGCGGGAAATCCCTCAATTCGCGCTTGCGCGAATTGACCTTCTTTTGGAATTCCGTTTACGGAATTCAATTCCCGCGCTTGCGCGGGAATCAGACGGAGCGTCAGCGAAGTCGTTCACT
>NZ_JBAMDC010000113.1:0-18376 GCF_036961605.1 Streptomyces sp. KLMMK | reverse complement strand
GGCTTCCTGCGCCGCCGGGGACGGCTCGGCGGACGGCGTGGTGTCCTGGACGGGCGGGGCGCTTTCCACCGCCGCCGGGGTCACGGTGGCCTCGCGTGCGAGGGCCGCGCGCTGCTCTTCCGCCCAGGTGGGATAGGGGCTGGTGAGCAGGTTGCGGGTGAAGTCGTCCCGGCCGCTGGCGTACTCGTGCAGCAGATGCTGCATCGCGCCGGCGAGACCGCGGACGTACCGGTCGGCGCCCTGTCCGTGCGTATCGACCAGGGCACGGTCGAGGGCCTCGTTGCGGGGTGAAGCCTCCCGCTTCAGCTGGTCGAGGAGGCTGTGGGCGGCGGTGCGCCGCAGCGCGTGGCGGCGCGCCGACTGGTCCAGGAGACCGGGCGGGTTGCTGGCCAGGGGGAAGTCCTCATCGAGCGCGAGCAGTTCGGCGCCCAGGGCTTCGAGGTCGTCGAGGCTGGCCAGGCCAGGCTGCGCGTCGTGGACGGCGGACAGCAGGCCGGTGAGGTTCACGTGCAGCGGCCGCAGGGCCGCGTTCACGGCGGCGAGGCGCACCGCGTCGGGCCGGGTGCTGTGGGCGGGGCTGTCCGGTCCGACCGGCACCGCGCCCTGCGGCCGGCGCACCACCACGCCACGCTCGCCGAGGCGTTCGGTGGTGTATCCAGCGCGCTGAAGGTCGGAGGCGAGGGTGATGCGTCCGGTCGCGATGACGGCCGCGGTGGCCAAGGCGCCGGGAAAGTCCCGCTCGGTGGCCGGGCGGACCTGGAAGGTTTCGGTGGGGTCGGCGCGACGGCGGTGGGCGTCCAGGAGCGTCCGGACTTCGGTGGCGAGGTGGTGGCGCTCGGCGTCCAGGCCGCGGGGCGGGGTGACGGTGACGTGGCGGGCTTCGCCGCTGTGGGCGCTGCGCGGGTTGTTCTCGTCGACGGTGACGGGCTGCCAGCCCAGGCCGTGCAGGCTCCAGATGCGGGCATTGCACACATTGGGCGCCTCGAGCCGCATCATCGTCATGGTGATGGCGACGGTGCCGTCCAGGTTCGCCGCCAGGGTGTATCCGCCGCCGCCCCAGGCGGCGGGCACCAGGGCGCTGTCGTCCAGGACCTGGGCGATGGCGCGCTCGGCCTCGGTGACGGTGCCGGTGGGGGCGGTGGCCGCCGACGGCGGGCACAGCGGGGCCTTCGCGCCGTCGGGGAAGATCCGCGGCTCTGCGGCGGAGGCGATCCAGTCGGCTGCCAGTTCCTGTGCGGACGCCATCAGGGCGGTGATGACGTCCTGGTCGGCGGCCGGGAGCTCGTGGTGCGCGGCGCGCTCGGCGAGGTAGCGGGCGGCCCGGGCCACGTCGAGGGTGGCCCGGTAGGCGCTCTCGCGGTTGTCCAGCTTTTCGTCGCGGGCGAGGATGCGCGCCGGGCGGCGCAGTGCGGCAGCCCCGAGGTCGTCGGTGTGCGGGCTGGCGAGCTTCTCGCGGACCGTGTCCAGGGCGAGGACCTGTTCGACCTGGTCCAGCAGCGGGGCGCGCCGGTTGCGGAAGGCGGTGATCGACCGGCGTACCGTGCCGCCGGGGAACTCGGCTTGCAGTGCCGCGGTGACGGCGGCTGGGCGGGTGGCCTTGAGCGTCTGCCACCAGGCGGCGAGCGGCCCCTCCCTCAGGACGTCTGCCCCGCTGCGGGTGATGAGGTCGGTGAGCAGGGTGATCTGCTCGGTGGGCAGGTCGTGCTGCCACGCGGTGCCGGACAGCCAGTCGGCCGCGGCCTGCCGGGCGGCCTCGGGTGCGGCGCCGGGGTCGGCGTGGGCGGCGAGCTTGGCATCGTTCTCGGCCCGGCGGCGCAGTTCGAGCAGGGCGAGGTGCAGGCGGGGGTCGGCGTCCCGCTCGGTGGCGGCCAGGTTCCCGGCGTGCGCTTCGGCGGCCTGGGCCGCGGCCCCGAGCGCTTCCCCGTCGCCGGAGTTGTCGAGGCGGTGCAGGTGGGCCTGTTGGCGGGCCTGTTCGGCGAACGCGGCCAGGGTCTGGTGGTCGCTGTAGACGATGCCGTGGTCGCGGGCCTGCATCAGGTGGGCGAGCACGATGGGCGCAGGCCCGTGGGTGAGCGGCCGTGGGCCTTCGAGGACTGCGGCGCGCACGAGTTCTAGCAGGTCGTGCTGGGCGGCGCGCCCGTGGGCGGCATCGGCGTAGGGCTGCGCGCCGGGCGGCACGGTCACGCTCTGGTCGGCCGGGCGGTCGGGGGCGGGTGCGCGGCGGGCGGCAGCGCCGTCGGCGGGCAGGGTGTGCAGGTGGCTGGTGAGCCGGTCGACGTGGTGGCGTGCCAGGTTGTGCAGCGCGAGCGCGAAGAAGCCGCGCTGGGGGCCGCTGTTGTTCAGCACCGTCTTGGCGGCGTCCGCGACCTTGTGGTGGCGGTGCATCTCTCCGGCGAGACCGCCGACGTCGCGGTGCCCGGTGCACAGGCGCAGGGCTGCCTCAAGGTCGTGGCCCGCCTCGGCCGGCATGTCGTCGTCGAAGGGCAGGTGGTCAAGGAGGTAGGCGAGCGCCGTGATGCCGTCCTGGTCCTGCTGCAGCTCCTTGTCCGGGTAGGTTGCGCCGGTGGCGTAGAGGCGGTCGGGCACCAGGTGCTCGGCGAGCCGTTCCGCGGCCTGCTGGACCAGGCGCAGGGCGTGGTGGGCGGGCTGAGCGATGTGGCGCCCGCTGTGCCGTCCGATGACCTCTTCGACGGCGCGCAGCGTCTGCGTGGCGCTGGCCGCCAATGCGTTTGCCTGGGCGGCCTGTTCGTGCCAGTGGCTCGCGCCTCCGATGAAGCGCAGGGCCTGGTCGAAGGCGGTGATCGGCTCGTTGTCGTCAAGGACGGTGCGCAGGTGTCGTACCGCGTCCTTGTGCAGCGCGTACAGCGCGGAGGCGGCCTCGTCGAGTTCGGCCTCAACGGTGATCGGCTCGGTGAGGGTGGCCTCGAAGGCGTCGGCGCGTTCTTCCAGCGGGGCGCCGACCGGGCGGCGCAGGGCCAGGCGCATGGTGTCGTCGGACGTCTCGCCCACCGGGGTGAACAGGCGCGGCTCGGTCTCGCTGCCGGTGACGGTGAGGACGCCGTTGTCCCAGCGCGGGATCTGGGCGCCGGTGCGCCGGGCGAGCGCGTACAGCTCGGCCGCGGTGTAGGTGACGGTGCCGTCCCAGGTCGCGGAGCCGGCGGCACGCATCAGGTGAGAGCCGGGAAACTGCTCGGCGATGGTCTGGGCGAGAACGCGGGTGTGCTGCTGCTCGCCGTCCTCGGCGCCGGTGGGCCAGGTCTTCTCCCCCGTGGTGGCCAGGTTTTCGGTGGTGAGGTGCATGCGGGCGGCGTGCTCGTAGGCGGCCGTGGCCAGGTTGCTGATGCTGGTCTCGTTGATGCCGTCTTCGTCCAGGCGCATATGGAAGGCGTGGGCGAGGTCGACGAGCGTGCGGCACCAGCGCGCGGCCTCCGGGGCGGTGCCGATCTGCTCGGCGGTGGCGTCCTGCCACAGTGCGATGGCCGCTTCGTCGGCGATGTTCTTGAGCGCCTTCTCGCTGATGTACTGGTGCCCGCTCCAGGTCCGGGTGAACTGCCCGAGGGCGTGGATGAGGTGCAGGGCGCCGGTGCGGGCGGCGGCCTGGTGGGGGTAGGGCTCCTCGCCCTCCCCCATGCCCTGCGGGTCTGCAAGGTGCCAGGCGGCCAGCGCGGACGCCGGGATCGGGGCACCGGGGGCTGCGGTCGCGGTGTCCAGGCGCGCGGTGACCTCGCGGACCAGATAGGTGTGCAGGACCTCTGCGGCGGCGGTGGGCGCGTCGTCGGCGCCGAAGTACAGCCTCAGCAGCCCGGCCGGAAGATGATCCTGGAGCGCGGCGAGATGTGCCTCGGTGAAGCGGCTGATCAGGTCGTCCGCGTCATCGCCCAGGCTGCCGGTCAGGCGCAGACGCAGGTCGATGTCGCTGCTGGCCGCGTCCGCGATCTCGGCCACCTGCTCGGCCCACGGCTGCCAGCGCTCCGGAAGGTCAGTGCCGGCGGCAGGCAGCGGGCTGGGCTGTGCTGCCGCGTCGGCGGGAGCGGCTTCGCGCAGGGTGTGCCACATGGTGCCGAACAGGCCGACGAAGTCGCCCATGGGTCCGATGTCGCTGTGCAGGGCGCGGCGCAGGCGGGGTGACATGTCCTGCTCGCGCTGTTCCAGCCATGCCCACAGGGCGGGCGCCTGGGGCACCTCGGCCGTCGAGGAGGCGTGGTAGTGGATCGTCGACAGCAGCTGGTGGTCGGTGCGGGCCTGCGCGGTGAGGGCCTCGATTTCGCGCTGGAGATCCACATCGGCTTCGTCGACGAGGCTCTGGGTGCGCTTGGCGTGCGATTCCGCGGTGCTGTCCAGGGTCATCAGCAGGTCGCCGTGGCCGAACTGGCCCTCATCCGACTGCTCGTGCCACACCTGCTTGGTGAGCTCGCTGATCTGGTGGCACAGGGCGGGCAGGACGGGTGAGACGCTCGCGGTCAGGTCGCCGTGCTCGCCGGCAAGGTGCTCCAGTAGGCGGAGCAGGGTCCGCTCGGCGGCCGAGGCGTCGGGGGTGAGGGCGCCGGATTCCGTTGCCTGCTGAGCGAGCCGGATGAGGTAGGTGTGGCGGGCGGCGAAGTCCTCGTGGCTGGTGGGGGGATTGGCGGGGGCGAGTTCGGGCCGCGTCAGCTGCAGGATGCCGCTCTGGCGCGCGGCGGCCGCGGCGAGGTCGGGTTCGTTGACGACGGTGGCGGTCCATTGCCGCCGCATGTCGGTGGCCACGCTGTCCAGCGCCTGCCAGCCGAGCATGCGGTCGGAGACCTCCTCGGCCCGCAGGCGGGTGATGTCGATCACCTGGTCGAGGAGGGCGGCCCAGCCGGCCGGGGTCGCGCCGGGCCGGGGCGTCTCCAGCAGGGCGGACAGCGCGATGACGGAAGTCCGCTCGGCCGAGGGGAGCTGATCGATCGGGCCGACCTCTGCAGCCCACTCGCGCCAGGCGGCCTGCAGGCCGGCCAGGGCCGTGGCCGCCTGGCGCGGGCACGTGTACGCGTTCTTGGCGGCGGATCGGCGCAGGGAGGAGCGGCGCGGTTCGGGGATGCCGCGGGCGGCGGCGCGGTCCAGGTAGTTGTCGCTGTACCGCAGCAGGATGGTGAGCTGGGTCAGAGCCTGGTCCACCGGGCGGGCTTCGCCCTTGTCGGTCAGTTCCGCGCGCAGGAGCAGCAGGTGCTGGTGGACCCCGGACATGGCCCGCCAGTGCTCGGCCGGGCCGCCGTTCTCGCCCGGTTCGGGCAGGCTCGCGGCGGCGTCGGCCAGGGCGTCCTCGGTGGCCTGGGCGTGCCACGGCGTGACGTCTTCGATCAGTGCGCGGTGCTCGGCCAGCCACTGCCCGGCGTCGGACAGGAGCTGGTCGGCGGCCTGGACGGCCTCCGGTCCTGGTGGGAAGGGACTGGGGTGGAGGACCTCCAGGGCCCACTCCCCCGCCTGCTCGGCGCGCACAAGGAGGGCGGTGTCCGGCTCCCGCACGGCAGTGTCCGGCGGCGAGGTGGCGAGCTCCTCGAGGTAGGCGTTGAAAGGGTCGGTGTCCGGCTGCGGGGTGGCGGCGTACTCGATGAGGGCCCTGAAGATGTCGGTGTCGATGTCGGGTCCGAACAGCCCGGGCCAGCTGTCAGGGTGGTTGGACAGCAGGGCCCGGGCGTCGCTGATGGTCATGCCCTTGGCCATCGAGATGAACCGGGCGGCGTCCTCCTGCGCGGGCACCGCTTGGAGGGTGCCGGAACGGCCGCCCTTGCGCGCCCGCAGGTCCCAGGGGCCCTCGCCTTGCCGGGAGATCTGCAGGCCCGAGTCGGCGCCGAGACGCTCGTGCAGTTCGGCGCCGCGGCACACGAACACCTCATGACCGCGCTGCACCGCGTACAGGGTGTTGTCCCCGGGCTGCTGGGCGAGCCGGGCGCTCTGCGCAGTCTGCGCGGTGACGTGGGCGGCGAGCAGGTCCAGGGATGCGTCGTCGCCGAAGAACGCCCGCATCAGGACGGTCTTGCGTGCGTCGTCCGCACGGTCGAGCTCCTCCCCGACTTGCTCCTGGATCCAGTCGCGGAAGAGGCGGACAAGGTCGTCATGGATGGGTTCGTTGCTGACGGTAAGGCTGACGGTGTGCGGGTCGCGGGCGGCGGCGTCCAGGAGCCGGCCGATGAACTCGGCGTGCTGCTGCCACTGCGGCGGGAGCGGGAGACGGCCTCCACCGGTGGCGGGCTGGGTTCCGGTGGCGTGCCGCGCGACAGCGGCCGCCAGGCGCGCGAAGGCGCCGGTGAAGCCGCGCGGGGTGACGTCGGCGTGCAGGGTGTGCCGCAGGGCTGGGCTCATCTGCCCGACGCGTGCGCCCAGCCAGTCCACCAGAGCCGGGGCGAACAGCACCGGGGCGTGATCGGTGAGCGGGTGGGTGGGGATGTGCATCGAGGCGAGCAGCTCGGGGTCGGCGAGTGCCTGCTGGGTGAGGGCCTCCAGCTCGTCGTCGAGACGGCCGTCGGTCTCGACGAGGGTGGCCTGCAGCTTGCGGGCATGGCGCGCGGCATCGGCCGCGAAGTCGCGGAAGTCGCTGGTCCGGGAGGGGCGGTAGCCCTCGTCCTCGTGTTCACGGATCACCCGGCGGGCCAAGTGGGCGGCTTCGTCGAGCAGGTGGGGCCAGGCCGGGTCGATGTGGCCGTCGGGCGCGGTCAGGGGGCGGCGGGCGAGGTCTTCCAGGAGGTGGGACAGGCGCCGTTCGGTGGCCGCCTTGGTCGGCCTGAGCTGGTTGTGGATGCGGCGCGCTGCGGTGCCGCGCGGGCCGTAGTAGCCCGCCAGCTCTCCGTAGTCGTAGCGGCCGTCGGTGTCCGCGTAGGGCGCTGCCGGGTCGAGGTCACGGGCGGCGACGTCAAGCGGGCGCGGGGCGGGGGTGAGGAGGGTGTCGGCCAGGTCCGGATCGGTGAGCACCGTCCGGGCCAGGCGCCCCAGGTGGGTGGGGAGTTTGCCGGTGGCGCGGGTCAGGTCCGGGGTTCCGGTGGCGCGGGCGAGGCCGTACAGGGCGTGCAGGTGCGCGACCGCGCCGCCCGGGACGCGTGCCGCGGCCACCCGGGCCTTCAGCAGAGCGCTCTGTGCCTCGGTGCGCTCGAATCCGTTGGGCGTGGTGCGCCGCGCGGCGGCCTCGGCCAGGGCGTCGAGGGCCTGCTGGACCTCGGCCGCGTCCGCATAGGGCCTCTCGAAACGGCGGGCCGTCTCGAGGAGCCAGACTTCTTCGAGCCAGGACGGTGGGGTGTGGGCGAGGCGGTCGACATGGAGGGCGACGGTGCGCGCGAGGTGGCGCAGCCGGCCGATGGCCC
The DNA here is from genome assembly GCF_036961605.1 of Streptomyces sp. KLMMK. Classification (NCBI taxonomy): domain Bacteria; kingdom Bacillati; phylum Actinomycetota; class Actinomycetes; order Kitasatosporales; family Streptomycetaceae; genus Streptomyces; species Streptomyces sp. KLMMK. Next base: position 11,063 of record NZ_JBAMDC010000113.1, on the reverse strand, counting down.
GGTCGGCGGTAGCGCGGCGGTCGGAGGGCGCACCGTGCAGCTGCCCGGCCAGCGTTTCCGCGGCTATCTGAACCCGGGTGTACACCTGGAGCTGCAGACCCCAGTCCGCGGCGGGGACCTGCCGAGCCTGCTCCCAGGAGTCAGTGAACTCCACGATGGCCGCCGCGAGTTCTTCGCCGGGCTCGGCCGGCAGCTCCTGTCCGAAGTCTTCCTGCCACTGGTCGTGCAGCGCGTGCAGCACCTCGCGCGCTCGGGCAGCCGAGTCGTGCTCGTTGTCCGTGGCGTACGGTGCGGGGCGGTCCTCGCCGAGGATCCACCGCTCCTGGGTGGCAGGGCCGTCGCTCGTGCCGGTGTCCTGTGCGGGCTCGTCCGCGCGCTCCTCCGCTGCATCCCCGGCCGGGGCGGGTGCGGCGGTTTGGGGTGCGGGGGCGGCGTTGGCGGTGGGATCGGCCGCGGCGAGGGTGCGCACGGCGTCTTCGTCGCCGTCGCGGATGGCCTGGATGAGGGGCTGGTTGTTCTGGCTCCAGGTGGCCGTGAACTCTTCGAACTGGGCGCGTGCCTGGGCCTCGGTGGTGCGGGCCAGGTCGTTCTCGCCGGCGTGCTGGGCCACGGTAGCGCGGTGCCGGTCGAGGAAGGTGCGGGCGAGGCGGGTGAACGTGCTCAGAGGCGCTTGCATGGTGGCGCGGTCGCGGCCCTTGAGGGAGCGCAGGAGCCGCTCGGCCTGGCTGAGGGAGTTGGTCAGGGCGGCCTCGGTGTCGTGGCCGTCGCGGTCCTCGTGTGCGGCGACCGTCTGGAACAGGTCGTGGCGCAGCTGGGTGAAGGCCCGGGGGATGTTCTCACGGTCCCAGGTCTGGTCGGCGGCGCGGCTCAGCTCAAGCTCGGCGGCCTCAACCTCTGGCAAAGCCGCATCCCACTCCCGCTGGGTGGTGAAAACGGCTGCCGAGGCCTCGGATGGTCCGGGCGTCTGCTGGGTCGCTGACAGTACAGGGAGGCTGGTGCCGGCCGGTGAAGCCGACTCCTCGACAGTCTCTGATGTAACGTCAGGGTTTGGATCCGGCGGGGCGACCTGCCGTGGCATGCTGTGCTCTTCAGCGTCGTCTGAGTCTGGGGCCGTCATTTCCGGTCCCGATCCGTTGACCTGGTGTTCGGCCACGGGGGCCGTGTCAGAACCGATGGTGGCAGCGTCGTCCATCTGCGGCTCGGCGGCTGTCCCTTGCGCTTCGCCGTCGGGTGCAGGTTCCTTCTCGTCTGGGCTGACCGCGCCGAGAGAGACCTTCAGCTGGCGGTATTCGCTCTGGACCTTGTCGAGTTCGGCCTGTTGCGGAAACAGCCTGTCTGCCCGCTCTTGTGCGCGGGCCATATTGGTCTCGATCCTCTCGACTGCCTTGATGCTGCGCTGGAGGACCGCATCCAAGGAGGCGAGTGCGTTCTCCAGCTTCCGCACCAGGCCAATGGGGTCCTGCTTCTTCAGCTCACGGGGGTCGAGATCGACCGGGGTGACGGGAGCGTCGGGGAACTGGATCGATATGTAGCGGCCGCCGTAACTCCATTCCATCGTGGCCTGCAGACTGAAGCCGCCCAGTTCGCCGAGGTCGACGACGTGCTGACGGCTGCGGTCGGTAGCACTGCGGTCGAAGCGGTCCAGTCGGCTCAGGAGCACGTTTCCGGCGTCGCGGCGCTCCTTGTAGCTGGTGGTGCCGATCTTCATGGTGAACGCGTCGCCCTGGGTGAACGTCCGGTGGGCCAGTGCGCGTTCTGTCTCCTGGACACGTTCACGCAGTTCGGTGATGCGGCGGCGGCCCTGTTCGCCCATGACCTGGTAGGTGAACTGCTCGTCGTTCCACAGCCTCTGCTTCAGGCTCAGCCTGGCGAGGTCGGCTTCGACTCGGTCCATCTGGACGAGTTCGGGACGGTTCGCGGCGACGGCGTAGATCACGCCGGCCGGGATGATGTTCTCGTCGCCGTCGGTGGAGCCTTCGAAGATGCGGGTGGAGCTCCGGAAGTCGAGGATGGCGTCGGCGTAGCTCTGCTTGGTGTCGACTTTCTGCCACAGGAAGGGGTCATAGGAGTCCAGGGTGACCGCTGCGATGTGGTGGATGGCGTCGTTCTGGTTGCCCTGGCGCTTGTGCCGTCCCAGGCTCTGAACGATCGGCGTGTGCTTCCAGGCGGGGTCCACCTGGATGACGGCGATTCCGCGGCGCTGGATGTTGCGGCCCGTGCCGAGGCCGATCCGGCCTCCCATGATGACGGCGATACGGCCGTCGTTGATGGCCTGGTTCTGCCGCACCTTCTGCTGCTGTGTTTTGGCGTCCTGGGCGAATTCGATCAGGCTCCCAGGCATTCCCTTGGCTACGAGCTTGTCCTTCAGGGCGTTGTAGACGTCGAATTCTTTATCGGGTGCGGGCACTCCGAGATCGCAGAAGACGGCGATATTGCTTCCTTTGTGCGGCTCCTCGTTGCCATCCTTGTCGTAGTAGACGTCGTTACGGTGTTTCTCCCACAGTGCCATGATTTCGTCGGCGACGACGTCGAGCTTCTGCGGCTGATCGGTGTGCATGCCGACAAGGCGCACATCGAGTGAGGCGAGCCGTCCGTCTGTGGAGATCCACAGCGGGTTGTCCTCAGCCGGCTCGCCGTTCTTCTTGGTTTTGATCCTGGGCTGGCGAGCCTTGATGTCCATCATGCGGGCACCCAGGTCAGCCATCACCTCGCGGAGCTCGGGCGAGGAGTCGACGGTAAGCAGCCTCATGTCCCCGCCGATGATGGACGGTTCGTCCAGCGGCAGGTCTTCCTTCCGCTTGACGTCGGCGAAACTGGCCAGCATCCGCTTGAGCTCGTCCTGGTTGACGTAGCGGACGTACCGCATACGTGTGTGGAAGCCGCCCCCGACGCCTATTTCCACCTTGTGGACCGGCTGGATGAAGGTGGAGACGAACTGGTCGTCCTCCACAATGCCGAGTTCGGCGAGCCGCGAAGGCGCGGCGAGTTTCGCCGCGCTGAGGGCCTCCATGGGCGAGTTGTCGACCGGGGTCGCGGTCGCCAGGCACACCACGCGCTCGCCATGGTTCCTGCGGAGGTAGGACAGCTTCATGTCCATGTCTGCCGTGATCTGGTTGCCCGGCAGGGCAAGATCCTGGACGGACGAGACCACCATCAGGTTCTTGAGGACCTGCGCCTCGTCGACGAAGATGAACGTCGAACCGGTGCGCTCGAACTCGATACCGGAGTCACCGGGCGCGCGCAGTTCTTCGTCCAGTCTTTCCTTGTGGCTGGCGATCTGGTTTTCGATGTCCTTGACGGTGTACCGGTCACCGCCTTCGGCGTGTGCCAGGTGCGCTTCGAGGCGCTTGATCTGTTCGTTGATGTAGTCGAGCCGCGCTGCCTTACTCATGGGGATCTTTTTGAAGGCGTTGTGGCTGATGATCACGGCGTCCCAGTTGCCGGTCGACCACTTCGCTACGAAGCGGTGGCGCCGGTTGCCGGTGAGGTCGGCGGAATCGGCCACCAGGATCCGGGCGCGGGGATAGGCCTGGAGGAACTCACGCTGGAACTGGCCCAGGACGCCCTTGGGGACCGCGTAGACGGGCTTCTTGACCAGCCCGAGCCGGACCAGCTCCATGCCGCCCACGACCATCTCAAGGGTCTTGCCGGCTCCGGTGCCGTGCCACAGGGCGACGCCGGTGTTGGTGGCTCGGATGCGAGCCACTGCGGCGTGCTGGTGCGGATTGAGGGTGAACGCCTTCGACAGGCCCGGCGCCGATATGCGTTCCCGGTCGTAGGTGGGGTCGACTCGCGCGTTGTAGCGGTCGTTGTAGTAGCGCTGCAGGTATGCGGCGCGGTCGGGGTCCTCCCACAGCCACAGCCGGAACCTTTCGTCGAGTTGGAGTGCCTTGGCCTGGGCGAAGGCTGTGGCCTCGCTGTCGGTGACGACCGGTCCGTCGGGCGGCAGCTTGCGGGTGACGACGATTTCCTGGTTGTTCAGGAGATTGCTGGCAAGGGCCTGCGCGGAGCGGGCCTTGGTGCCCCAGGTGGTCTCGGCCAGCATGCTGTGCTTGTCGCCGCCCTTGACGCTCCAGCGTGCCCCGAGGTTGCTGACCTCGATGTTGTCGTCTTCCAGGACTTCACGCAGGAACTCCTGGACGTACTTCGCGCTGATCCAGGCGGCACCGAGGGTGCTTTCGATCTCGGCCGGTTCCCGATCGCGGGGAATGACCTGCTCAAGCGCTGCGACGTTGACAGCGTAGGCCGGGTCCTTAGCCGCAGCATTCTTGGCCGCTTCCAGCTTCCGGCGGACGTTGCCTGACAGATACTCGGTGGCCATCACGACACTGCTGGCGCCGTTCTCGCCCCGGTCCGGCCCTTCCTCCGACGTGGCTGCCTCGACCTCGTCGTCCAGCAGCCCTTCCTGCCGCTCCGGATCGGTGTAGACCAGCGTCCCCAGGGCCTCCCTGGCGGCCTGCTCACTGTCCACGCCCAGCAGCTCGGCGACGACGTCTAGGCGGACCTCGTTGTAGCGGTCCCAGCACAGCAGCAGCGCATCCTCTGCGCTGGCGGTCCGGGTCAGAGGACCAGGCGGGGCAATGACGCGCTTATGAAAGATGTCGGCCTTGGCGGCCTGCCCGCTCTCCTCGTCGAAATGTTCCAGGGCCAGGACGTACGGGGCGTACGGGTCGTGCCGGAACCCGCCCATCCGCGGATAGGCCCGCCGTTCCCGCCCCTCCGGGTCATCGTCGGCTGGCTTGCTGACCTTGCACCGGTTCAGGGGGCCGTACCGGGCAACGTAGGTGTCGTAGCGGCGGTTGAGTTCCGTTCGCAGGTACCCCATGCGTTCGGTCTCGTGATGGTGCTTCACTTCCTCGTCCAGCAGCGCCACCGCCAGGTCACGCAAGCCGATCACGGCCCGTAGTTCCTCAGCCTGCTTCTTCGCCGGCACGTGGGCAGTGGGACGACCGTTGATGATCTCGGTGAAACTGCCGTCGGGCTGTGCCTGGAGCGTGCCGTCCAGCAATTCGAGGTCCGCATGGAACGTGCCCGGCGTGATCAGGGTCTGCCGGTTACTCAGCGCCTGTTCAGCGATTCGGTCGAGTGCTGTGGCCAGTGCGGGGCCAAGTGCGCCCTCGCCGCGGACAGAGAGGTCGGGGCCGTGCCGGCGCACGTCGGCCAGTGCGGTGCCCAGGACCATCTCCGGGTGGGCCTGGAAGTAGTCGTTGATCTCGAGCGGGGCTGGGGCGATGTTGTTCCGGGCTGCGGGAAGCGTGACTGGCGAGACAGTCAGCCACTCCCCCGCCGCCCCGGGCTGATCCCCCTCGGCCCGCTTACGGAAGACCAAAATGTCGGTGACAACGGGAGTGCCGGCCTCGTCCATGTGGGCGCCGTCCGGCAGCCGGATCCCGCCGAGGAACTCGGCCTTCTCCAGCATCCGGGCGCGGGCGTCCAGATGCGCCTTGTCGGTGCCGTCGGAGGTGTAGCGGGATGTGATGAGGACAGCGAGGCCACCAGGCTCCAGTGCGTCGAGGGCCTGAAGAATGGCGTGATTGTGAATGGAGTACTTACGGCCGGGATTGAGGCGCTTGTCGGTGAGCTTGGCCTTCCCATAAGGGACATTGGCGACGACGACGTGGACCGGTTCACCGAGCGGACCAATCTTGGCGAAGGACTCGTTGCGGATGTCCGCATGGGGCAGGAGCGCGCTGGCAATCGCCGCGGTGACCGGATCAGTCTCCGTACCGATCAGTCGGGCATCGCTCGGTGCGTCGGCCAGGAGCCGTCCGGCTCCCACGCTGTTGTCGTACACCGTGATCTTGCTGCCGGGCTCAGCACCGAGCGGGCCGAGCAGCCGAGTCCAGAGCAGAGAGGCGTAGAGCGGGTTGGTGTAATGGGCGTTGAGAGTGGAGGCGCGGGCCGCGGCATACTCCTGCTCATCGAGGAGAGAGCGCAGTTCCTCCCGTTCAGCGCGGTACAGCTCGGCGTACTGCTTCCGGGTCTCGAACAGGTAGGGGGTGGCCCCCCACCCCCGCCACTCCCGAAGCTCAGCGAGTTCCACCTCCGTCGCCGACCGCTCCTCCTCCCGGAGCCGCAGCGCAACACGCACCGCCTGGAGGTTGTGCCGGATCCTCTCCCGTTCCGTGCGCCGCTCTGAGCTCAAGGGCAGCTCTAGAGCGAGGGCCTCCGCTCCGGTTCCTCCAGAAGGTACTCCCGAAGCACCTCGCCTTCCGCCTCCAGTCTGGCCGTGTTCAACCTCTGCAACCGGGCCAGATAGCCCTCCCGCAGCGGGGCCACGCCGGCTAGGCTGCGCGCCCGGATCTCCACCTGATCGGCGACCGTCTCCCCCAGCCAGGTGAAGTGCTGCTCCGGATCCTGCAGCTCCTGGTACTCCTGGAGTCGTTCGGTCTGCCAGTGACGCATCAGCTGGGCACCGAAGTGATTCATCCCGACTCCTTTGTGGGGCACCGCTGCCGTTATGGCGCGCGGATCCGTTGCTGTTCTGGCGTTCGCCGCCTGGGCCGGGCTCATTAGACATGATCGCCCCTGCGGTGAGTGGGAGACGCCATGCTCGGGCGGTCCGCCAGTTGCACCGGCCACGGCCTGGGACTTCGCCTCAGCAGCTCTGCGGCCACTACGTCTGAGGGACGGAACTGATCCGGCAGCGAGGTGGGGTGGCAGCGCAGGGCTTGGCGCTGGTCCAGAGACAGCCACAATCGTTTCCCGGCCAGTTGGGGCGCATCAGCCCAATTTTCGTTGGCCTCATCAGTCGGCAGCAGGCAATCGTGTTCCCAAGCGGTCAAGTAGGCCCGTACTTTGTGCTGATCCTTGGTGCCCAGCCCCGTGACGAAGGCCCCGGCACCATCGCCTCCCGCGATACGCCAAGGCAGGAACTCCTGCGACTGCCGCTGCCCGAGCCACTCGTACTGATTCACGTCCACACTCCTCACACCCGGTGGGCAGCGCAGACCGATCAGGGACTTAGTGAAGATCCTCCTGCGCCGCCGCAACCGATGCTTGGTGGGCGAGAGGCCGAATAGCGGGGCTGAGCTGCTTAGTTCCGTTGGACGGGACCGATGGCAGAAGGATCTTTCTGTACGGTCCGCAACACGGCACGCCGACGCGTCCGCGTGCCGGCCAGGGTGCCGTAATACGCGTCCTGGACGGCAGTGTCGACCCGGTGCAGGCCGCACACCGGTGACTTCGGTACCTTCGCGCTGTCCTGGCCCGCGTCGGCCGCGGCCACCACGGCGGCGGTCGGGCCCACGTCGACATCTACCAGCAGCCCGTGGGCCGGTACCGCACCGTCGCCGTCGCCCTGTTCAAACTGGCCGAGGTCCGGGCGCTGCGCGAGTTGCCCGGCGTGGACTGGGAAGCAGTCCGCGGCCTGCCCAAAGGCGCGCCGTCGCCGCTGCGGGACTACGCCAAGCTCGCCCCCACCCGGGCCGACGCGGTCAAGGGCTTCTGCCAGGGCCTCGCCGACCGGCACGAGATGACCGTGTGGGCCTGGCACAGCGCCTACTCCGGCAGTTGGGAGGTGACTGGGAGCGCGTCGACGGCGCCCCCACCAAGGAGCAGGTGAAGAAGGAGCTGGTCGCCGACCCGCAGGCCGGCAGCTACGCGCAGGAGATCCTCCTCTGCCCGGCCTGGGGCCGGATCACCCGCAAGGCCCGGGAACTGCTGCAGCCGGACGTCGCTGTCATCCTCGACACCGAGACCACCGACCTGAACGGCCAGACCATCGAGATCGCCGTCATCGACGCGGCCACCGGCAAGAAGCTCATGAACACCCTGGTCAAGCCCACCGAACCGATCTCCCAGGGCACCCACTGGATCCACGGCATCTCCGATCAGGACGTCGCCGGCGCGAGGCCGTGGGAGAAGATCCTCCCCCGCTTGCGCAAGGCCACCCGCGACCGCGTGATCTGCGCGTACAACAGCTCCTTCGACCGCGGCATCATCCTCGGCGGCACCCGGCGGGCCGGGAAGAAGCCGCTGCACCTGGAGACCTGGGACAACTGGTACTGCCTCATGGACTCCTATGCCTCCTGGGTCGGCTCCAGCCGGTGGCTGCCGCTCGGCGGCGGCCACCGAGCCTTGGGCGACTGCCAGGCCGCCCGGGAGGTCCTGGTGGAAATGTCGAGGGGCCGCGGCACCGCCTTCACACCCCAAGCCCCCGCGCCCGGGGATCCCGTCCCTGGGCCGCCCGCGGAATCAGCCCTCGCCGCGTAGGCGTGCCGCGGCGCGGGCATCGTACCGCCCCGGCGACACACCTGGTCGGCCTACGACGCGAGGCCGGGGACGCCCGGTACGACTATGGTCGCGATGCTCGTGATGGACAGGACACGCGAGCACGGCGGCCCCGTGCCCCGTTCGCACGCCGGATGGGGCCGCCATCTCACGCGAGCCGCGCCGACCGGCGCACGGGCAGGCAACGATGCACGAGGATGACGAACTACTCGAGGTCGCGGGCGCGGCCCGGCCGTACCTGCGGGAGCTGATCGGGGATGCCGCGCCCGAGGTCGACCGTCGGCTGGCGGGGCTGCTGGCCGAAGAGGGCGACGTGCGGGGGCAGCTCAGCGAGGTGTTGTGGTCCTCGCCGGCGTTGCAGGAATTCACCGAAGCGACGCTCCGCGACGAGAGGCTGCCCCCCCCCCCCGCAGGTTCAGGCCCTGGCACAGTACGGCACCGGTGGTCACGGAGAACCGGTAGACGCCGAACGATACATCTGCCCAACGGGCGCACCGCCGCCTCATTTCGTGTGGTACCGGATCTCTGTCACGGTCCCGGTCGAGCACTGTCCGCAGGACGGGGCCCTGCTGGTACCTGGGTGATGACGTGGACAAGTTCTTCGAGGCGCTTGGCGGAAAGCTCGCCGAACGGTGGCTGACCATCTCCGTACCGGCGACGGTGTTCTGGCTCGGCGGGCTGCTGGCCTGGGCGGCAGACAACGGTGGCGTGGGCGCACTGCGCCGACCGTTTACCTGGCTGGAGAGTCTACCTGCCGGTGCGCAGATCGTGGCCGTGGCCGTTGCGCTGCTCACCGTGGCCGCGTCAGGGTGGCTCGTCAGCCAGGTCGCAGCCCCGCTGCTGCGTTTCGCGCAAGGGTACGGACGGTGCTGGCCACGCCGCGACACGATGGCCCAAGGGTTCGCGACGAAGTTCAACAAGATCACTACCAAATTTCCGCCTCTTGCCGCGAAGCTCCTCCCCGACCCTCCTACCGCGACTGCCAAGGAGCGGCAGGAGTACATCGAACTCACGCGGCAGATGCGGCGCCTTCCTGGGCCGGGCCGGTTCATGCCGACACGCCTGGGCAATACCCTGCGTGCCGCGGAGAGCCAGCCGGTCGACCGTTACGGACTGGACGTCGTGACGATCTGGCCGCACCTGTGGTTGCTGCTACCCGACTTCGCCCGTACGGAGCTGAGCACAGCGCGTGCCAAGCTCCACTCCGGAGTGGCCGCCTGTCTTTGGGGGGTGCTCTTCATCGGCTTCGCCCCATGGACCTGCTGGGCGGTTCCGGTCGGGCTGGACACCGCTGCCGGGTCGTGGTGGCTGTGGCTTCCCGGACGCGCCGAGGCATACGCCGACCTCGTGCAGGCCACCGTGGACGTGCACCGACGGACTCTCTACGACCAGCTCCGCTGGCCACTGCCCCTGAATCCAGCCGCCGAGCCTCCTCAAGGGCGGCTGTTCCGGCTACCCGAGACCTACTTTGCGGCTGGTGCCTGAGCGTAGGACACCGGGGCCTCCGGAGGGTGCTCCTGACTGGCCAGGCGGAGAACCTCGGAGCGATCGAGGCTTGCCTCCGGGGACGCGCTGCGTACCCACCGTGGGCGGCGTACTTGGCATCGCAGCTCAGGGGCTGGGGACGCCAGCGGAGACGACCGTGTGGTGGGGATGGCTTTTCCACTGGTCAGCCTTGGCCATGAGCGCGCCGAGAAGCTGGCCGGCTTCATCCGTGTCGCCCGCTTGCACGGCTTTGGCGTAGTGCTGGTTGAGGTCGTGGACCTCGCGCCATGCCGGGACGAAGTCGTCGTCACCCTCCCGGTGGTGCTCATCCCGTTGCTCGTTTTGGCGGGCGCAAATGAATTGATACACCCGTTCGCCCATCTGCAGATCCAGAGGCGCTCCTGCCAAGGCAATCAGGTCAGTGCGCTGGTGTTCGAGGTCGGTGACGCCGTCGAGGTCCACCGTGACCGTGTACCGGGTGTACGCCCCGGGCTCCGGCTCGTGGGTCACGTTCTTGTAGTTCACAAAGCCCCAGCTGCCGCCTGTGTAGACGCCCTTGATCCTGCCGTCCACCGTCCCGACGGTTTCGAAAGGGCAGCGCTCCCAGCAGAAGGTCCAGTAGGTCCGGTACCAGGCATCCAACTGCCCCGGGGTGGCCAGAAAGCGGTCGCCGCTCGGGCCCTGGGGGTCGGCGATGAGACCCTCGGGCCGGTCGTCCCCGGCGGTCAGGGCGATGAGGCCCGACGCGTCAGCCTCAGCAGCGGCCGGATATGTCCGGCCGCGGTGAACCGCGCAGGTCTTGGGGCGGAAGTGGTCGACCTCGTCCAGACGCCGCACCAAGGCGTGCAGTGGCTGGATCCGATCCTTGCGGTGCAGCTTCAGCTCGGTGACCTCCTCGCGCGGGAATCTCCCGTTAGTAGCTGGTGACCAGACGCTTGAGGTGTTCCTTGGCGAAGTGTTCGTCGGAGCCGAGGTAGTCGCCCTCGTAGATGGTGGTCGTGGCGTGGGTGCACTTGAAGAGCTCGCCGCGCCAGCGGAACGTCCAGTGCACAGCGTCCCAGGCGTCCAGACGCTCCGGCGCAACCGGGTACCCCACCGACCCGTCGGCCCCCTCGCGCGGCGTGAGTCCTTCGGGTGCGGGGCTGCCGGGCTTGGGTAGCAGTTCGGCGCACGGCCATAGTCCCGCGGCGCCACGGGCCGGGTAGTGCTTGCCGCGGAAGACGGCGACCTCGCCCTTGACGGGGAAGCGGAAACGCGCAGGTTCAGTCATGTCTTTCTCCAAAGCCCTTCGTTCTTGCAAGGCGCCGACCGGCTCTTCAGTGGCGCCGGCTCGCCGATAGCCCCTT
>NZ_JBAMDC010000112.1:0-18566 GCF_036961605.1 Streptomyces sp. KLMMK | reverse complement strand
CGCGCCTGGCAGACCGACCGCACCCGCGCCCCCCTCGCCACGAAGATCGTCGTGGCGGGCGGCTTCGGCGTCGGCAAGACCACCTTCGTCGGCTCCGTCTCCGAGATCACACCGCTGCGCACCGAGGCGGTGATGACGGCCGCGGCGGCCGGCGTCGACGACGCCGGCGCCACCCCCGCCAAGCGGACCACCACCGTCGCCATGGACTTCGGGCGCCTCACGCTCGACGCCGACCTCGTGCTCTACCTCTTCGGCGCACCCGGCCAGAAACGATTCTGGTTCATGTGGGACGACCTGGTGCGCGGCGCGATCGGCGCCGTCGTCCTGGCCGACACCCGCCGCCTCGCCGAGTCCTTCGCCGCCCTCGACTACTTCGAGACCGCCGGCCTGCCCTACATCGTCGCGGTCAACCACTTCGAGGGCGCCGACCACTACCCTCCCGAGGCCGTGCACGAGGCGCTCGCGCTGCCGCCGCCCGTGCCGGTGGTGACCATGGACGCCCGGAAGCGGATCACGGTCGTCGACACCCTGCTGGCCCTGGTCGGCCGGGCGCTTCAGACCCTGCCCGAGTGAGGAGCGACCCGTGCGACGGATCCTCATCGCCGGGGCCGGCCAGTCCGGCCTCCAACTGGCCCTCGGCCTGCAGTTCCACGGCTACGACGTCACGCTGATGTCCAACCGCACCTCCGAAGAGATACGTTCCGGCCGGGTGACGTCCACCCAGTGCATGTTCGCCACGGCCCTGCGCCACGAGCACGAGCTCGGGCTCGGCTTCTGGGCGGCCGCCGCCCCGCGCATCGAGGGCGTCGGCGTCTCCGTCGCCGAGCCGGCCCCGGGCGGGCACCGGCGCGCCGTCGACTGGCTCGGCCGGCTCGACGGCTGCGCCCAGTCCGTGGACCAGCGGCTGAAGATGTCCGGCTGGCTGGACACCTTCGCCGACCGCGGCGGCCGGCTGGTCGTCCACGCCGCCGCCGTCTCCGACCTGGACGCCCTCGCCGGCCACTACGACCTGGTGCTCGTCGCCACCGGCAAGGGCGAGCTCGCGGAGCTCTTCGACCGCGACCCCGCCCGCTCCCCGCACACCGTCCCGCAGCGGGCCCTCGCCGTCGCCTACGTGCACGGGCTGGGGCCCCGGCCCGAGCACCCGGGCACCGAGGCGGTGCGCTGCAACCTGGTCCCGGGCGCGGGGGAGCTGTTCGTCCTGCCGACGCTGACCGTCTCCGGCCGCGCCGACGTCCTGTTCTGGGAGGCCGTCCCGGACGGCCCGCTGGACGTCTTCCAGGACCAGCCCGGCCCGGACGAGCACCTGGCGCGCACCCTGGAGCTGATGGAGCTCTACGCCCCGTGGGAGTACGCCCGCGCGACCCGTGTCGAGCTCACCGACGCCCACGCCACCCTGGCCGGCCGCTACACCCCGGCCGTGCGCGACCCCGTCGGCCGGCTGCCGTCGGGCGGCGTGGTCCTCGGCGCCGGTGACGCGGTCGTCGCCGACGACCCCGTCACCGGGCAGGGCGCCAACTCCGCCGCCAAGTGCGCCGCCGCCTACCTCGCGGCGATCGTGCAGCACGGCGAGAAGCCCTTCGACGCCGCGTGGATGCGCACGGCGTTCGACCGCCACTGGGCCACGGCCCGCCACGCCACCGCCTGGACGCACGCGATGCTCGCGCCGCGGCAGCCGCCGCACGTACGGGAGCTGCTGGCGGCGGCGGCCGGCCTCCAGCCGGTCGCCGACCGCATCGCCAACGGCTTCGACGACCCCGCGGACTTCGCGGGCTACTTCTACGAGCCGGAGCAGGCGGCGGCCTACGTGGCGGAGGCGGAGCAGGCGGCGGCGGAGGAGGAGAGGGAGGCGGAGGACCCGGTGGCGGGGGCGGCCGGCTGAGCGGCCGCCTGCCCGCCCCCGCGTCAGGCCGTCACGCCCTCGACGGCGCCTCCGCCGATCCGTAGCCGGTGTCGGAGCCGGACAGGGCGCCGTCCGGCATCGGCGGCGGCACGTACCGCCGCAGCGGCTCCTCGTCCGCGTCCGGCCGTACGGCCCCGAGCAGCGGGTTGGCGGCGATCGGCGAGACCTTCACGGTGCCGCCCGGGCGCGGCGCCTGCATCACCAGGCCGTGGCCGATGTAGAGCGCGACGTGCGTCGCCCCTTCGAAGTAGATCACCAGGTCGCCGGGGCGCAGCTCGTTCAGCGGGACCCTCGGCAGGGTCCTCCACTGCTCCTGGCTGGTGCGGGGAATGGTGTCGCCCGCGTGGGCCCAGGCCTGCGAGGTGAGCCCGGAGCAGTCGAAGGAGTCCGGCCCCTCCGCGCCCCACACGTACGGCTTGCCGAACTGTCGGAAGGCGTAGGCGATGGCCCTGCCGCCCGAGGCGGAGGGCCTGGAGGAGCCGCTGAGCCGGCCCGAGGAGAGCAGCGTGCGCTGGGCCTCGCCGATGTTCTTCTGCTCCAGGCGCTGGACCTCGGCGAGCTGCGTGCCGGTCAGCGAGGCGAGCATCTTCTCGACCTCGCCGAGGCGCTTCCTGACGGCGTCGCGCTGCCGCTTCTGCCGCGCCGCCAGCACCTGCTGCTCGTTGAGGGCGACCCGGGCCCGGGCGGCCACGTCCGACGCGTACTTCTCGCCCTTCGCGAGGCGGCCGACGGTGGCCGCCCGCTGCCCGGCGGCACGCTGGATGCGGTGGCCGCTGTCGAGCGCCTGCTGCGGGTCGGAGCTGAGGAAGACGGAGACGTACGGGGCGAGGGTGCCGCTCATGCCCTGGTACTGCTCCCGGGCGAGCCGGCCGGCGGCGTCCCGGCTGCCGGTGAGGGCCACGCGGGCGGTGGCGAGCTCGTCGTTGAGCTCGTCGACCCGCTGCTGCTGGACCTTGAGCTTCTCCTCGGTCGCGTTGTAGGCCTCGGTGGCCTCCTCGGCCTTCCGGTAGAGGGACTGCAGCCGGGAGAGCAGGCTGCCGACGGACTGGCGGGACGGGCGGGACCGCTCGGGCGGCTCGCCGGGTGCGGCCGCGGACAGGGGCGCGGGCAGTGCGAGCGACGCGGCGCCGGCCATCAGCGCCGCCGTGCAGACAGAACGCGCGAACCGTCCTGACACGAGCTCACCTCCGGTGTGGGGCGTGATCGTTTACCAGGTGAGGATCGTTCCACGTGCGGTCCTATTTATGTGGGCGATGTGGGCGAATCCGCCTAACCTGCTCACCCCTGGGTTGCCGGGCGTCACCCGGCCGGCGGCCCCGCGCCCGCCCGCGTGCCCCGGATGCCGCCCGCGGGCGCCCTTGCGGACGGCTCAGGCGCCCGCTCCGGGGCGCGGCCGCTTCGTCCACGGCCACTTCAGGCCGCGCTCCGGGCGGCGCCCCTCCGGGTCGTAGACGTACTTCCAGCCCTTGTGCAGGCCCAGGCGGCGCGTCGTACCCGCCTGGACCCGGTGGTAGACGAGGACCGTCGGGGCCCCGCCGTGCTCGTCCGGCACCGGGACCTCGTAGACCTTGGGCGGGTGCCCGGTGTGTCCCAGCAGTACCGGCAGTACGCGCCCGTCCAGGGGGCCGCCCACGAAGGGCGTATCTTCGCTTCTCACGGGTCCAGTGTCCGTCAGGCCGCGGCGCCGGCCCGCGGGCGTAGCGCATCAGAGCAGGTGCGCCGCATCCGACACCACCGGAATGACCTGGCGGGCCAGGCGCCCCACGGGTCCTTCCGCGCGCTCCAGCTCCAGCGCCGCACGGGTGACCTCGGCCGTCTGCGGGTCGCTCGCCGACGTGGCCGTCAGCAGCGCCACGAAGTGGTCGACGAGCCAGTCGCGCAGCTCCTCGACCGGCGGCTGCTTGCCCTCGTCCAGCCAGATCAGGGAGGCCGCCTCCACGGCCGTGATCCAGGTGCGGACCATCATGCGCAGCCGGGGGCCGGGCTCCGGCACCTGCAGGTGCTTGAGGATCTGCGCGGCGGCGGCCCGGCGCACGCCGTCCACGATCGCGCCCGTGCGGGAGGTCTCGGCGACGCTGCCGCCCTGCAGCAGCGCGCCGAACCCGGCGTCGTGCTCGTCCACGAACGCCAGGTAGCGGTCGAGGACGGCGGCCAGGCGGCCGGTGAGGGGACCGTTCTGCGGCTCGGCGAAGCACAGCTCCAGGTCGTCGGCGGCGCTGCGCAGCGCCGTCTCGTACAGCTGGGGCTTGCCGCCGGGGAAGTAGCGGTACACGAGAGGCCTCGACACCTTGGCGGCCGCCGCCACGTCGTCCAGGGAGACGTCCTCCGGGGCGCGGTGGGCGAAGAGCACGAGGGCGGCGGCGATCAGCTGGGTGCGGCGTTCCTCGACGCTGAGTCTGCGGTAGGCGGGGCGGGCGGACGGAGTCGGTGCTGCCGGGGCGGTTCCGCTGCCGTTCATGCAGGGCAGCGTAACGGTGCGGCCGCGGGTGCTCCGCCCCCGCCGTTCGTGCCGCCTGTCCGGGAAGGGCCGGGCCGGGAGCGCGGGCGGCCTCCGGCGGGTCAGGCCAGGAGCCCGGAGGCGCGCCACAGCCGGCGGCCCACGCCCCGCATCACGCCGATGTCGTCCAGGAAGTCGGTGAGCCGCTTGGCGCCGGCCTGCATCACCTCGCGCCGGTGGCCGCTGGCCCGTACCTGGGCGACGGCCTCGCGCCGGTCCAGGCCCACGTTCGTGTAGACGGCCGGGTTGACGAAGGCGACCGAGAAGACGCGGGCCGCCTCGCCGCAGCTGAGCCGGGTCAGGCCGGCCTCCCAGCGCGGGCAGCCCACCATCTGGCGGCGCAGCTCCTCGCGGGCGTACCGCACGTGGCGCGCCTCCTCCACGACGTGGATGCGCGTGACGCCGCGCACGAGCGGCTGCACCCGCTCGTCGGGGAAGGTCAGGCGCTGCATGTGGTCGAGAATTTCCTCGCCCAGCAGCGTGCAGGCGAAGGAACCGGGCGTGGTGGACACCGTCTTGAGGATGCGGGCCAGGTTGTGGTGCAGGGGCGTCACGGGGTACGCGGGGGCGCCGCCGCACTCGATCATCCGGGCGAACATCTTCGAGTGCCGGCACTCGTCGGCGATCTCGGTGAGCGCGTAGCGGACGTGAGAGCTGGTCAGGGGCTTGTCGTAGACGTGCCGGACCAGCAGCTGCATCAGGATGAGCTCGAACCAGATGCCGAGCGAGGCGAGCGAGGCGGCCTCGTGCCGGGAGAGTTCGAGGCGCTGCTCCTCGGACATCGTGCGCCACAGGGGGGTGCCGTAGAGGGAGAGCAGCTCGGGCGGCCAGAACCACTTGCCGTCCTCGAGGGGTGCCTCCCAGTCGAGTTCCGTGTCCGGGTCGAAGGAGTGTCTGGCGGAGGACTCCAGCAGCCGCAGCGCGACCTGTTCGCGGTCCTTGAGCGGCCCGAGGGCGTCCCGGCGGGGGCTTGCTACAGGGTTACTTGGGGTCACACCCTTATGAGACTGCCTGTCAGCAAGGGCGTCAATCCTTCGGAGTGAGTTGATGAAGGGTCGTTGACCGGGCGGTAACCGGCGTGTGAGCCTGCCAACGAGAACGGGAGAGGACAGGAGACGTCGATGACGACGCGCAACCTCTACGCACACGACCCCGGCGACCCCGGATGGACGGTGCCCGCGACCGGAGCGGCCCGCTTCAGCTGGGAATACGATGACGGCCGCGACCGCCTGCTCGCCCTTTACCAAAAGGGCAAGGACAAGCAGTGGGACGCCGAGAAGCGCATCGACTGGTCCCTTCCCGTCGATCCGTACGATCCGCTCGGCCTGCCCGACGACAACATGCCCGTGTACGACACCCCCTACTGGGGAAAGATGAGCGGGAAGGACAGGGACGAGCTGCGGCGCAATTACGCCGCCTGGCAATTCAGCCAGTTCCTGCACGGCGAGCAGGGCGCCATGGTCTGCGCGGCGCGCATCGTGGAATCCGTCCCGGACCTCGACGCCAAGTTCTACTCCGCCACCCAGACCATGGACGAGGCCCGCCACGCCGAGCTCTACGGCCGCTTCCTCCAGGAGAAGATCGGCCTGGTCTACCCCATCGACGACAACCTGCAGTCCCTCCTGGGGGACACCCTGCGCGACTCCCGCTGGGACATGCCCTACCTCGGCATGCAGGTGCTCATCGAGGGCCTGGCCCTCGCCGCCTTCGGCATGCTGCGCGACGTCACCGACAAACCGCTGCCCAAACAGATCCTCGCCTACGTCATGCAGGACGAGGCCCGGCACGTCGCCTTCGGCCGCATGGCCCTGCGGGACTACTACCGCCAGTTGTCGCGCGCCGAACTGCGCGAGCGCGAGGAATTCGTCATCGAGGGCTGCTATTTGATGCGCGACCGGCTGCGGGGCGAGGTGGTACTGACGGACTTCGGCATCCCGGAGGCCGAGGCCGTCGAACTCAGCGAGCATTCCGAATATCTGCGCGTCTTCCGGAAATTGCTCTTCTCGCGCATCGTGCCGTGCGTCAAGGACATCGGCCTGTGGGGCGAGCGGCTGCAGCGCGCGTACGTCGACATGGGCGTGCTGGAACTGGGCGACGCGAGCCTGGACCTGCTCATGGCCCAGGACGAGGAGATCGCCGAGCAGCTGGATGCAGAGCGCTTCGCGGAGGAGGAGGCGGGGCGCCGGGCCGAGGTCGCGGAGGCGATCGCCCGGGGTGCGGGAGGGGATTCCGGGACACCTGAAACCTAGGGCCGGCAGGGGCGCTTGAGTGCCTTGAGTGACTTGTGCCCTGCTGGAACCTTCTTTTCGGTATGGACGTCTTGGGGTGCACCTACGGGTAGGCCGGCGGTCCGGGCCGCAGGGCCCGGTGGCCCGGGCGGGGCCGGCGGAGCCGTAGGCGGGTGGGGCACCGGGAGCACACACCGAGGGAGGGGACGCTCATGGCACGGACGACCGCTCGGAGGAGCCGGCATCTCCTGATCGCGACGGCGTCGGCACTGACGTTCTTCGCCACGATATCCGGTTGCGTGGCCATGGCCACGGAGGACCCGGGGACGACGGGCACACCGGGCACGGGCCGGGGCAGCGACGACGGCAAGGGGCGGGGCGGGGCCTCGTCCCCGGGCGGGCCCGGCGGCGGCGCGAGCACGCCGCCGGCCCGGGTCTCGGCCGAGATCTCGCACGAGAGCGAGGACCCAGGAAAAACGGTCAACCTGACGATCGACGACGGACCCGAGCCGGGCTGGACGGTCAAGGTCCTCGACCTGCTCAAGAAGTACGACGCCAAGGCGACGTTCTGCATCATCGGGTCGCGGGCCCAGGAGTACCCCGGCCTCGTCAAGAAGGTCGTCGAGGCCGGCCACCGGCTCTGCAACCACTCCGTCGACCACAACACCGCCATGGACAAGCGCCCCGAGCCCTACCAGGAGCGCCAGGTCCTGGACGCCCGCACGATGATCGAGAAAGCCGCCGGCCCCGGCGTCCGGGTGTACTACTACCGGGCGCCCGGCGGCGCGTTCACCCCGTACAGCCGGGAGGTCGCCGCCTCGCACGGCATGCGCCCCCTCGGCTGGAGCGTCGACACCCACGACTGGCGCAACCCCGGCGTCGGCCACATCGTCGACGCGGTCAAGAAGGGCATGAAGGAGGGGCCCGTGGTCCTCTTCCACGACGGCGGCGGCAACCGCGGCCAGACGGTCGCCGCCCTGGAGCAGCTCCTGCCGTGGTTCAAGGAGCAGGGGTACACCTTCGCGTACCCGAAGGTCTGAGCCACTGAGCGCCGAGACGCCGAAGCGCTGACCTACCAGCGGAAGACATCGGTCTCCTGAGGCGGGGCGACCGGCTCACGGACGGAGGACGCGTTGCGCGGGTGGTGCGGATCGAGGAACCACCTGCGGGCCGAGGCGAGCCACCAGACACCGGCGAAACCCAGGACGGCGGCGACCGCGATGGGCGCGTAGTTGAACGTGTCGACGGTGACGGGGCTCGCCTGCGGCAGCATGAACAGCACGGTGATCACGGCGACCCAGCCGATGGCCACCACCCCGACCGGCTTCGACCAGCAGCCCAGGTGCCAGGGCCCGCGCTCGAAGGCGTCGCCCTTGCGCAGTCGCAACAGGGTCGGCGCGGCGTAGGCGAGGTACAGGCCGATGGTGGCGATCGAGGTCACGGCCGCGTAGGCCGTGGAGTTGATCAGGTACGGCAGACCCAGCGCGAACGCCCCCGCGGCGGCCAGCCACACGGCGTTGGTGGGCGTGCGCGTCTGCGGGTTGATCCGGTGCCAGACGCGGGAGAAGGGCAGCGCGCCGTCGCGCGAGAAGGCGTAGATCATCCGTGAGTTGGCCGTCACGGAGGCCATGCCGCAGAACAACTGCGCGACGATCACGACGAGCAGCAGCAGCTTCCCGGCGGCCGCGCCGAGCGCGTCCATGAAGATCTGCGCGGGCGGGACCCCGGTCGCGGTGCCCGCCGCGCCGTCCCAGTCCTGGATCGCGTACGTCAGGCCCGCCAGCAGCACGAACCCGGCGATCCAGGACGCCCAGATCGACCGGACGATGCCGCGCGGCCCGGCCACCGCCGCGTCGTTCGTCTCCTCGGTCATATGGGCGGAGGCGTCGTAGCCGGTGAACGTGTACTGCGCGACGAGGAGCGAGAGCAGCCCCACGTAGAGGCCCGAGCTCCAGCCGGTGTCGTTGACGAAGTGCGTGAAGACGAACGACGCCGGCCGGTGGTGGTCCGGCACGACGGCGAGCGCGCCCACGATCAGCAGCACGCCCAGCAGGTGCCACCACACGCTCACCGAATTGAGGAAGGCCACCAGCCGCACGCCGAAGGTGTTCAGCACCGCGTGCAGCACGAGCACCGCGCCGAACAGCAGGATCGTGTGCCCCGGCGTGGCCGCGAACCCGAACTGCAGATCCAGGTAGGCGTTCAGGAACGACGCCGCACCGAAGTCGATGCCCGCCGTCGCCGCGACCTGCCCCAGCACATTGAACCAGCCGGTGAACCAGGCCCACGCCGCCCGCGACTTCTCCGGCGCCATCCGGTGCGCCCAGAAGTACAGCCCGGCCGACGTCGGGTACGAGGAGCACACCTCGGCCATCGCCAGCCCCACCACCAGGGACATCGCCCCGACGCCGATCCAGCCCCAGGTGAGCATGGCGGGCCCGCCGGTGTGCATGCCGAAGCCGTAGAGCGTCATGCAGCCGGAGAGGACGGAGATGATCGTGAACGAGACGGCGAAGTTGGCGAACCCCGACATGTGGCGGGCGAGGACCTGGGTGTAGCCGAGCTGGCGGAGGCGCTCCTCGTCGGAGACGCCGGAGACGCCGGAGGAGCCGGGGACATCGAGTGGCACGCGATTCTCTCTCTCGTGGGGAACGGTCAAGAAATGTGCGTGTTTCGGGTGCTGGTGCTGGTGCTGGTGCTGGTGCTGGTGCTGGTGCTGGTGCGGGATCGGTCGTAGAGGCCGGTCAGTGCCTGTGCCACTGCCTGTGCCAGTGCCTGTTCACTGCCTACGGGCGCGGGGCGGTCGCCGCCCGTCCCGGACGGCCCGCACGGCCCACTCCCGGTGCCGGAGGAAGAGCTCCCGGGCGTCGCCGCAGTAGGACCACGGCACCTCGGAGGCGTACGGCCCGACGGCCCGGAACACCTCGTACGCCTCGGCGTGCCGCCCGGCGAAGGCGAGCGCGTGGGCCAGGTAATTGGCGTCGTCCAGGAACTGGGCGTGGGGCTGCGGGGAGCGGTGCCGCCACCAGCCGTCCAGCACGGGGTCGATGTGCGGGCAGTCGATCCAGGGGTGGATGCTCAGCCCGTAACTGCCGTAGCTGCCGGCGTCGGTCTCCATCCGGTGCCGGTGCGACTCGGCGAGCGCCACCAGCGGCAGCACGGCGACCGGCAGACCCCGGGGAGCGGTGTCGGCCTGCTCCTGGGCCCAGTGGAACATCTCCGCCCCCGAGCCGTGGTTGCGGGGAAAGAGATAGGTGAGCAGCTCGTGGTGGGCCTCGCGGTTGTACGGATCGCGCCGCACGACCTCGGCCCACACCTGCTCCAGCACGTCCCGGCCGGGTGCGTGGACCCGCAGGAGCGCGAGCATCACCACCCACGGCGAGGGGTCGGCCGGCTCGGCCTCGGCGGCCGCCAGACAGGTCGCCCAGGCGGCCTCCATCTCGGCCCGCCCCGCCCCGGCCCCGCTGATCATCGACCGCACGGCCTGCACGTGCGCGAGCAGCGCCAGGGCGTCGCCCGACCGCGGCTCCGCCCGCGCCCACGTATCGGCGAACCGCAGCCGCGCCCCGGCCCGCGCCAGCACCTGCAGCCGGAAGATCCGCCGGTCCCAGTCCGCCCCGGTGGCCGCGAGCAGATCCCGCGGCCCTTCCCACCGCCCCATGGCGGCGTCCTCCAGCACGGCCCGTAACGGCAGGTCGTCCCGGGCCTGATGCAGATCCAGCCCGTGCCCGGCACCCCGGCGAAATCTCATCCGCCCCGCTTCCCTGAAGATGCGTCAAGTAGGCGTGTTACAGGAAAACTTGGAACGGGGCCAGGATCACCACCCCTGTCCCCGGGGGCGCACACTACCCCGGGGCGGCGCCGGATGAGACCGTAACGGCTGAGGCCAATGGTGCCCACAACGAAGAAGGCCCGGACTCAGCACTGCTGAGTCCGGGCCTTCTCCCAAGGCATCCACCTGCACCGTCTTCCCGACGGACCAGGCGAGTGCCCCCGGCAGGATTCGAACCTGCGCACACGGCTCCGGAGGCCGTTGCTCTATCCCCTGAGCTACGGGGGCGTGTCGTCCGCGTCGCGCGGTGACGGGTAGAACATTACCAGCTTCCGGAGGGTGATCCGCAACGTCGTTCGGCGGGGTTCGGGGGGCCGTGGCCGGGCGGGGTAGCGGACGGGGTGGGGGAGTGCGGGGCGGTCGGGGAAAGCTCGCCCGCACGGGGTGGAAGTGGGGAAAACCCGGACGCAGCGCGGGGGGCGCGCTTACTCTCGGGGTGTGCCTGGCTTGTCCGGCCGGGTCCTTGTCGTCGACGACAACAAGGTCATCCGGCAGCTGATCAGGGTCAACCTCGAGCTCGAAGGCTTCGAGGTCGTGACCGCGGCCGATGGTGCCGAGTGTCTGGAGATCGTGCACCGCGTGCGTCCTGATGTGGTGACGCTGGATGTCGTCATGCCCCGGCTCGACGGGCTGAACACGGCCGCCCGGCTCCGCGCCGACGCCCGTACGCACGACATACCGATCGCGATCATCAGCGCCTGCACCCAGCTGGAGGTCGAGGGCGGCCGTACCGCCGGGGTCGACGCGTTTCTGGCGAAGCCGTTCGAGCCGGTCGAGATGGTGCGGCTCGTGCGCAGGCTCATGCGGCGCCGCACGGGGGAGCGGGGCGACGGGGTTCCGGGGGCGTCGGCCCCCGGGGATGCGGGAGCCGTGCGCGGGATCCAGTCCGTCTGCCGGGCGGAGGCGTTCCGGGGGCGTGAGTAGTCCGCCCCCGAGCCGCCCCCCGAGCAGTCCCCGCCGAGCCGCCTCCCCACGGGCTGTTCCTGATCCGCCCCCCGCCTTGTTTCCGTGAGGCGCGGACCCTCGTCGCCCGGGCCCCATCCGGGTTCCGGTCGCGCCGCGCCGTCTCGGTCGGCGAAACCCATTCGCCCCGGCCCCACCCCTCTCCCCTAGGCTTGGCCCCGTGACCCCGGCCGATCTCTCCCGCACCGTGCTGCACGCCGTGCACTGCGCCGTCGAGGCCGACGAGCTGCCCGCCGCCGTGCCCACGCGGGTCACCGTGCGGGTCCCGCCCCGCCCGGGATGCGGTGACTACGCCACCAACGTCGCCCTGCGCGTGGCCCAGGACACCGGCCGGCCCGCCCGTGAGGTTGCCGAGGTGCTCCGCAAGCGGCTGGCCGCGGAGCCGGGGGTCGCCCGGGTCGACATCGCCGGGCCGGGGTTCCTCAACATCACCCTTGAGGGAACCTCTTACGCGCAGCTCGTGCGGGACGTGCTGCGCGCGCCGCCCGCCGCCGAGCCGCTCCCGCTGCCCGCCCCCGCCCCCGAGCTCATCGCCCGCCTCGGCTCCGACGCCGCCCGCTGGAGCCTGCTGTGGCCCGCCGGCTTCGACCGCGCCGAGCTCCTCGTCCAGCGCGACGGCAACCCTCTCTTCCGGGTGCGCTACGCCCACGCCCGCTCCCGGGCCCTCGTGCGCAACGCCCGTGACCTGGGATTCCACTCCGAGCCGGCCGGCACCGGCCACGACGGCGCCGCGGCGGCGCTCCTCGCCGCCCTCGCCGACCACGCCCGCATCACCACCGCCCGCGACCCCGAGCGCCTCGCCCGGCACCTCGACCGGATCGCCGGCGCCTTCCTGACGTGGCAGACCGGCTGCGCCGTCCTGCCCCGCGGTGACGAGAAACCCTCGGCCGTCCACCGCGCCCGCCTGGCCCTCGCCGAGGCCACGGGCAACGTGCTGGCCGACGGCCTCCACCAGCTCGGCATCACCGCACCCGCACACCTCTGAGGGGATCAGAGACCATGAGCCGTTCCGCCCACCCCGCCGGGCCCCGCTACGCCGACGTCCTTCCCGAGGGGCACTACGTCGCCCCGCCGTCCGACCTCAACGCCCTCGAACCGAAGGTGTGGTCGCGCACGGTCGGCCGCGGCGAGGACGGGGTCGTCACCGTCGGCGGCATCCCCGTCACCCGCCTCGCCGAGGAGTTCGGCACCCCGGCCTACTTCCTCGACGAGAGCGACTTCCGGGCCCGCTGCCGCGCCTGGCGCGACGCCTTCGGGGCCGACGCCGACGTCTTCTACGCGGGGAAGGCGTTCCTCTCGCGGGCCGTCGTGCGCTGGCTCCACGAGGAGGGGCTGAACCTCGACGTCTGCTCCGCCGGTGAGCTCACCACCGCGCTGGACGCCGGGATGCCCGCCGAGCGCATTGCCCTGCACGGCAACAACAAGTCCACCGAGGAGATCACCCGCGCCGTCGAGGCCGGCGTCGGGCGCATCGTCCTCGACTCCTTCCAGGAGATCGTGCGCGTCGCGCACGTCGCCGAGCGGCTCGGCAAGCGCCAGCGCGTCCAGATCCGGGTCACCGTCGGCGTCGAGGCCCACACCCACGAGTTCATCGCCACCGCGCACGAGGACCAGAAGTTCGGCCTCGCGCTCGCCGGCGGGCAGGCCGCCGAGGCCGTCCGCCGGGCACTGAAGCTCGACGGCCTGGAGCTCGTCGGCATCCACTCCCACATCGGTTCGCAGATCTTCGACACCTCCGGCTTCGAGGTCGCCGCCCACCGCGTGGTCGGCCTGCTCAAGGAGGTCCGCGACGAGCACGGCGTCGAACTGCCCGAGATCGACCTCGGCGGCGGCCTCGGCATCGCCTACACCGCCGACGACGACCCGCGCGAGCCGCAGGAGATCGCCACGGCCCTGCGCGAGATCGTCACGCGCGAGTGCGCGTCCGCCGGTCTCGCCGTGCCGCGCATCTCCGTGGAGCCCGGGCGCGCCATCGTCGGCCCGACCGCCTTCACGCTCTACGAGGTCGGCACGGTCAAGGAGCTGCCGGGCCTGCGCACGTACGTCAGCGTCGACGGCGGCATGTCGGACAACATCCGCACCGCCCTGTACGACGCCGAGTACACCGTCGCGCTGGTCTCCCGGACGTCCGACGCCGCGCCGATGCTCTCGCGCGTGGTCGGCAAGCACTGCGAGTCCGGCGACATCGTCGTCCGGGACGCCTTCCTCCCCGCCGACGTGGCGCCGGGCGACCTGCTCGCGGTCCCCGCCACCGGCGCCTACTGCCGCTCGATGGCCAGCAACTACAACCACGCGCTGCGGCCGCCGGTGGTGGCGGTGGCCGACGGCGCGGCCCGTGTGATCGTCCGGCGCGAGACCGAAGAGGACCTTCTTCGTCTCGACGTCGGCTGACGGAAACATAAGTCTCGGATACTGGACGGGGAGCGGAATCCGCCGTCCAGTGAGTGAGACTGGTGCACAACCCAAGATGTATGAGGCTGTATCGATGAGAAGCAGGGGTCGGATGATGCGTACGCGTCCGCTGAAGGTGGCGCTGCTGGGCTGTGGAGTCGTCGGCTCTGAGGTGACGCGCATCATGACGACGCACGCCGACGACCTCGCGGCCCGCATCGGTGCGCCCGTCGAGATCGCCGGCATCGCCGTCCGCCGGCCCGGCCGGGTCCGTGCGGGGGTGCCCGAGGAGCTCATCACCACCGACGCCACGGCCCTGGTCGAGCGCGGCGACATCGACGTGGTCATCGAGGTCATCGGCGGCATCGAGCCCGCCCGCTCCCTGATCACCAAGGCCTTCGAGAACGGCGCGAGCGTCGTTTCGGCCAACAAGGCGCTGCTCGCGGGCGACGGCGCGGCCCTGCACGCCGCCGCCGAGAAGTACGGCGCCGACCTCTACTACGAGGCCGCCGTCGCCGGTGCCATCCCGCTGGTCCGGCCGCTGCGCGAGTCGCTCGCCGGCGACAAGGTCAACCGGGTGCTCGGCATCGTCAACGGCACGACCAACTTCATCCTCGACAAGATGGACACCAGCGGCGCCGGCTACTCCGAGGCGCTGGACGAGGCCACCGCGCTGGGCTACGCCGAGGCCGACCCGACGGCCGACGTCGAGGGCTTCGACGCTGCGGCGAAGGCCGCGATCCTCGCCGGGATCGCCTTCCACACCCGTGTCCGCCTCGACGACGTCTATCGCGAGGGGATGACGGAGGTCACCGCTGCGGACTTTGCTTCCGCAAAACAGATGGGTTGCACGATCAAGCTGCTGGCCATCTGCGAGCGGGCCGCCGACGGGCAGTCGGTCACCGCCCGGGTGCACCCGGCGATGATCCCGCTCAGCCACCCGCTGGCCTCGGTGCGCGAGGCGTACAACGCGGTCTTCGTGGAGGCCGAGGCGGCCGGCCAGCTGATGTTCTACGGCCCCGGCGCGGGCGGCTCGCCCACCGCCTCGGCGGTCCTCGGCGACCTCGTCGCCGTCTGCCGCAACAAGCTCGCCGGGTCCACCGGCCCCGGTGAGTCCGCCTACACGCGGCTGCCGGTGAGCCCCATGGGCGAGGTGGTCACGCGCTACCACATCAGCCTCGACGTGGCCGACAAGCCGGGTGTCCTCGCCCAGGTCGCCACGGTCTTCGCCGCGCACGGGGTGTCGATCGACACCGTCCGCCAGACGGGCAAGGACGGCGAGGCCTCCCTCGTCGTGGTCACCCACCGCGCCCCCGACGCCGCCCTCACGGCGACGGTCGAGGCGCTGCGCAAGCTGGATACGGTCCGCGGTGTCGCGAGCATCATGCGGGTTGAAGGGGAGTAACAAAAGCAATGTCCGACAACAACGGCCGTCCGGCCTCCCGTACCCACCAGTGGCGCGGCATCATCGAGGAGTACCGCGACCGGCTCCCGGTCTCCGCGGACACCCCGGTGGTCACCCTTCGCGAGGGCGGTACGCCGCTCGTCCCCGCACAGGTGCTCTCCGAGCGCACGGGCTGTGAGGTCCACCTCAAGGTCGAGGGCGCGAACCCCACCGGCTCCTTCAAGGACCGTGGCATGACCATGGCCATCACCCGGGCGAAGGAGGAGGGCGCCAAGGCCGTCATCTGCGCCTCCACCGGCAACACCTCCGCCTCCGCCGCGGCCTACGCCGTACGCGCCGGCATGGTCTGCGCCGTCCTGGTCCCGCAGGGCAAGATCGCGCTCGGCAAGATGGGCCAGGCCCTGGTCCACGGCGCCCGCATCCTGCAGGTCGACGGCAACTTCGACGACTGCCTGACGCTGGCCCGCGGCCTGTCCGAGCAGTACCCCGTGGCGCTGGTCAACTCGGTCAACCCGGTGCGCATCGAGGGCCAGAAGACCGCCGCGTTCGAGATCGTCGACGCGCTCGGCGACGCGCCCGACATCCACGTCCTCCCCGTCGGCAACGCCGGCAACATCACCGCCTACTGGCGCGGCTACCGGGAGTACGCCGGTGACGGCATCGCCTCCCGCACCCCCCGCATGTGGGGCTTCCAGGCCTCCGGTTCGGCGCCGATCGTGCGCGGCGAGCCGGTCAAGGACCCGCACACCATCGCCACCGCCATCCGCATCGGCAACCCCGCCTCGTGGCAGTTCGCCGAGCAGGCGCGCGACGAATCGGGCGGTCTCATCGACGAGGTGACCGACCGCCAGATCCTCGCCGCGTACCGCCTGTTGGCCTCGCAGGAGGGCGTCTTCGTCGAGCCCGCCTCGGCCGCGAGCGTGGCCGGCCTCCTCAAGGCCGCCGAACTCGGCCTGGTCGACCCCGGGCAGCGCATCGTCTGCACGGTCACCGGCAACGGCCTCAAGGACCCGGACTGGGCGGTTGCGGGCGCGCCCCAGCCGATTACCGTTCCGGT
Organism: Streptomyces sp. KLMMK; assembly: GCF_036961605.1. NCBI lineage: Bacteria > Bacillati > Actinomycetota > Actinomycetes > Kitasatosporales > Streptomycetaceae > Streptomyces > Streptomyces sp. KLMMK. Next base: position 2,290 of record NZ_JBAMDC010000112.1, on the reverse strand, counting down.
GGACGCGGTGGCTGCTGCGCAGCAGCTCGGGCTCGCCTGACCTTCCAGGCGCCCGCCAGTCGGGCGGGACGGGTGCGGGTGCACGTACGGTTGTGCCCACCCGTCCCGCCCTGCGGGACGATTGCCCACAACCAGGTGCGGGGCGATGGCAAGCCCGCCGCAGGCGACACGCATCGTGCGCCTCCCGTGCGCCCTATGTCGCCGCAGAACCTTCCTTCGATAGGCTGTACTCACTCCGCCCCGTCGCAGACCGCCGCCGTGACCCACGGCATCGCCGTCGCGGCCCTTGCGGATGTTGCACGCCCCACCAAGGCCAGACCAAGGAGAGTCATCGAGCGATGGCCGGTCCCGCGTTCCGCGCCGCCGCTGTCCGCGTGCGCACCCCTGCCACCAGCGCAAACCTCGGCCCCGGCTTCGACGCCCTGGGCCTCGCGCTGGGGCTCTACGACGACGTCGTGGTCCGGGTGGCCGAATCCGGGCTGCACATCGACATCGCCGGGGAGGGCGCCGACACCCTCCCGCGCGACGAGAGCCATCTCCTCGTACGGGCCCTGCGCACGGCCTTCGACCTGCTCGGCGGCCAGCCGCGCGGCCTGGAGGTCGTCTGCGCCAACCGCATCCCGCACGGGCGCGGCCTGGGCTCCTCCTCGGCCGCCATCTGCGCGGGGATAGTCGCGGCCCGCGCCGTGACCATAGGCGGGGCCGAGAAGCTCGACGACGCGGCGCTGCTCGAGCTGGCCACCGAGATCGAGGGACACCCCGACAACGTCGCCGCGTGTCTGATGGGCGGTTTCACCCTGGCGTGGATGGACGCCGGAGTGGCGCGGGCCATTCGGATGGACCCTGCGGATTCCATCGTTCCGGTGGTCTTCGTGCCGTCCCGGCCGGTGCTGACCGAGACCGCCCGCGGGCTGCTGCCGCGCAGCGTCCCCCATGTGGACGCCGCGGCCAACGCCGGCCGGGCCGCCCTGCTGGTCGAGGCGCTGACCAGGCGCCCCGAGCTGCTGCTGGCGGCCACCGAGGACCGGCTCCACCAGGACTACCGCGCCCCGGCGATGCCGGAGAGCGTGGCCCTGGTCAACCGACTGCGCGCGGACGGCGTCCCCGCAGTCATCTCCGGCGCGGGACCCACGGTCCTCGCGCTGGTCGAGAGCAGTGCGGCCGACAAGGTCGCACGACTGGCGGGCGAGGGGTGGGCGGCCAACCGGCTGGCTCTCGACGCCGGGGGGACGAGCGTGCTGCCGCTCGCCTGACAGCGGAAATCCGGGCGAAATCCGGCCCCGCGAAAAATAGCGGTTGCCGGTCTTGGAGAGGGGGAATGTTTGTGGGATCCGGTAGTGTTAACCTCAAGTCTGCACTCGACGCCACATCGGCTCGGTGCTCTGTGTCCCGATCAGGGGCCGCTTTTCTTCCGGGAGCCTCCCAAACTGCCTGAGCAGCCTGCCTGAGCAGCTTCGAGCACGCTCCGGAATCGGCGTGGGTGACATGAGTGAAGCCGATACTCCATGTCTTCACCTCATTCTTCACGCCGGACCAATGAACTGATTCTTCCGCCGTACCAGCCGTACCGGCGGACCACCGCCCCGGCCCGGTCCGCAAACCGCCAGACCGTAGCCGGACAGCACAACCGGTCGCCGAGCCAGACAGGCCGACGCCCGCTCCAGGGAAGGACCCCTTCGTGAGCGACACCACCGATCTGATGGGCGTGAACGCCGGCGCCACCGGCAATGCCTCCGCGCCCGCCACGGACGCTCCCGCCGCGCCTGCCACCGGTGCTGCCACCGCCCCCAAGCGGCGCCGCTCGGGCACGGGCCTCGACGCCATGGTCCTGGCCGAGCTCCAGCAGCTCGCCTCGAGCCTCGGCATCAAGGGCACCGCGCGGATGCGTAAAGGCCAGCTGATCGAGGTCATCAAGGAGAGGCAGGCCGGCTCCTCCGCCGCGCCCGCCAAGGCCGCGGCGGCAGCGCCCGCCGCGGACGCCGAGACCAAGCCGAAGCGCCGCGCCACCTCCAAGGCCCGTACGGGTGAGGCGGCCGAGAAGGCCGAGGCCAAGCCCGCCGAGAAGGCTGCCGCGCAGCAGCAGATCGAGATCCCGGGCCAGCCGGGCAGCGACGAGCAGCCGGCCGCCGAGCGCCGCCGCCGCCGGGCCACCGCGCCCGCCGGCAGCCCCGAGGGCACCGAGGTCAAGACCGAGGCCCGCGCCGAGGAGCGCACCGAGGCCAAGGCCGAGACCGCGCTGGACACCGCCGAGGGCAAGGCCGCCAAGGGCGACCGCCAGGACCGCGGCGAG
>NZ_JBAMDC010000111.1:0-18585 GCF_036961605.1 Streptomyces sp. KLMMK | reverse complement strand
ACCGTCTCAGCAGCCGTTGAGGACCGCCGCCAGCTTCTCCTTCTCGGCGGAGTCGACGGTCAGCTTGTAGTGGTGCTTCACCGTGACCCACATCCGCGCGTACGTGCAGGCGTAGGAGTTCAGCGGCGGCATCCACTGCGCCGGGTCCTTGTCGCCCTTCGCCTGGTTGACGCGGTCGGTCACGGCGATCAGCTGCGGCCGGGTCAGGTCGTTGGCGAACGCCTGGCGCTGCGCCGTGGTCCAGGTGCTGGCGCCCGAGCGCCAGGCCTGGGCGAGCGGCACGATGTGGTCGATGTCGATGTCCTGGGCGTCGTGCCAGGTCGCGCCGTCGTAGGGGGAGGCCCAGGTGCCGGAGACGGCGGCGCACTTGGCGTCCTGCTGCACGTTCTCGCCGTCGCGCTTGAGGACGACCTCGCGGGTGTTGCACTGCCCGGACTGGGTGCTCCAGTGCGGGAACTTCGTCCGGCTGTAGCCGTCCATGGACCCCTCGGGGCTCACCTGCAGCTCGCCGAGGTAGCCCCGCACGGTCGCGGCGTCCGGCGGGGTGGGCGGAGCGGCGTGCGCCGTGCCCCCGCCGAGGGTGAGCGAGCCGGTCAGCGCGGCCAGGCCGCATGCCACGGCGGCGCGACGCGCGTAGAGACCGCGCGCGGCGGAGGGGGTGCGTATTGCGGACATGAGAACTCCCTGTGAAGTGGGGGGTCTTCGGCCGTCGGGAGCGGCCAGGATCGCGGCGCCCGGTGTCCGGGGGGTGGGCGCCAGGTAACAGGGTGACGACGCGATCATGACAAGGCAAGACCCGGTTCACGTGACCTTGGCCGCGATCGGCGCCGCCGGTGCGGTGCCCTCCTGACACGCCGCCATACGACCGCCGGTAACCGGCCGTTCGGGCCCCTAGGGTGGGCCGCATGCTCGCCGCCGCAGCGTTGCTGCCCGTCAACGCCACGCTCGCCGTGGTGCTCGCCGTCCTGCTCGTGACCGCGGTGGGTGTCGCGACCGTCGCCCGGCTCGCCGACGGGCGGGGGCGCGGGCACGCCCGCTCCATCGCCGTCGCCGGAGTGCGGGCGGCCGCCCAGCTGGCCGCGGTCTCCGCCGTCATCGGCTGGGTGGTCCGCGCGGTTCCGCTCCTCCTCTGCTTCATCGGGCTGATGTTCGCCGTCGCGGTGCGGACCGCCGGGCGGCGCATCACGGACAACGGCACCTGGTGGTGGGCCGCGGTGCCGATCGGTGCGGGGGTGCTGCCGGTCGTGGCGCTGCTGCTGCTCACCGGGCTCGTGCCGCTGCGGGGCATCGCCCTGATCCCGGTCACCGGGATCCTCATCGGGGGCGGGCTCACGGCGACGGTCCTCGGCGGCCGGCGCGCCCTCGACGAGCTGCACACGCGGCACGGCGAGGTGGAGGCCGGCCTGGCGCTCGGCATGGCCGACCGCGACGCCCGTCTGGAGATCGCCCGCCCGGCCGCGTCCGACGCCCTGCTGCCGGGCCTCGACCAGACCCGCACCGTGGGTCTCGTCACACTGCCCGGCGCGTTCGTGGGCATGCTGCTCGGCGGCGAGTCCCCGCTGCTCGCGGGCGCGGTGCAGCTGTTCGTCCTGGTCGCGCTGCTGGCCGTGCAGGCGGTGGCCGTGGCGCTGGTCCTGGAGCTGGTGGCGCGGGGGCTGCTCCATCGCTACGAGGCCGGAGGCGGCCGGGGAGGGGCCGGAGGGGGCCGGGGAGGGGCCGGAGGGGGCCGGGGAGGGGTTGCGGGCGTCTCGCCGGGGCGGTTCGTCCGCCGGTCGCGTACCCTGAACGGAGCAGAAGGGGAGTAGCTCTTCGCCGGACCGTCGACATACTGCCGAGCTCGCCTCGGCCGGCGCCCGGAGGCAGGTGTTCGCGCCCGCCAGCGAGACCTTCGGCCGCAGTGTCCACGACGCTGCCGTGCCGAAGCGACCCCTCGACAGGTTCAGGTCCCCTCGGTGCGGCAGCACTCCACCGACTGAGGGAATGTCCCGTGATCAGCTTCACCGTCGCCGCTCTGGCCTTCGGCGTCGTCTTCCTCGCCGAACTGCCCGACAAGACCGCCCTGGCCGGTCTGATGCTCGGCACCCGCTACCGCGCGAGCTATGTCTTCGCCGGGGTCGCCGCGGCCTTCGCCGTGCACGTCGCGCTCGCCATCGCCGCCGGAAGCGTCCTGACGCTGCTGCCGCACCGCCTCGTCCAGTGCGTCGTCGGCCTGCTCTTCCTCGCGGGCGCGGTCATGCTGCTGTTCAAGAAGGACGAGGGCGACGAGGAGCTGCGCAAGCCCGCCGACCAGTCGTTCTGGAAGGTGTCGGGGGCCGGCTTCATGCTGATCCTCGTCGCCGAGTTCGGCGACCTCACCCAGATCATGACCGCCAATCTCGCTGCCCGCTACGACGATCCGCTGTCGGTGGGCCTGGGCGCCGTGCTGGCCCTGTGGGCCGTCGCGGGCCTGGGCATCGTCGGCGGCCGCACGCTGATGAAGTACGTGCCGCTGGCGCTGATCACCAAGGTGGCGGCCGTGGTGATGCTGGGACTCGCGGGCTTCAGCCTGTACGAGGCGGTCGCGGGCTGATCCGCGCGAATGCTGTTCGCCGGCCCGGGGCTGTCAGTGCGCCGGGCCGGTCGGGCCGGGACGGGTCGAGCCGAGCGGGTCGGGCCGAGACTGGTCGGGCCGGGACTGGTCAGGCCGCGACTTGTCAGGCCGAGACGTGGAGCGTGACGGCGCCGTTCGCGTCCGCCTCCACGCGTATCCGGGTCAGGTCCGCGACGTGGACGTCCGGGTGGTGGGCCGCCGCGCGCGGGCCGACGCCGACCACGCGCATGCCGGCCGCCTTGCCGGCCGCGATGCCCGCCTCGGAGTCCTCGAAGACGATGCAGTCCGCGGGGGCGAAGCCCAGGGCCGCGGCGCCCTTGAGGAAGCCCTCCGGGTCCGGCTTGCTCGCGCCGACGGACTCCGCGGTCACGCGGACCTCCGGCATGGGCAGGCCCGCCGCGCCCATGCGGGCCTCGGCCAGGGCGCGGTCGGCGGAGGTGACCAGGGCGTGCGGGAGGCCGGCGAGGGCGGCCATGAAGGCCGGGGCGCCGGCGACCGGGACGACGCCGTCGACGTCGGCGGTCTCCGCGGCGAGCATCCGGCGGTTGTCGGCGTGGTTCTGCTCCATCGGGCGCTCCGGGAGCAGCACGGCCATCGTGGCGTAGCCCTGGCGGCCGTGGACGACCTTCATCACGGCGTCGCCGTCGAGTCCCTGCTCGGCGGCCCACTCACGCCAGCAGCGCTCCACGACGGCGTCGGAGTTGACGATCGTCCCGTCCATGTCCAGGAGCAGGGCGCGGGCGGTCAGCGTGGTCGTGGTGGGGGCGAAGGCCTGCATCGACGGCTCCAGGGCGCGGGAGTAAGGCAAGGCGGTCCCGCCCGCCGGTCAGGGAATACGGGCGGGACCACTTTGTTTCCTAACGATACAAAAAGTCCCGCCCGGAAAGCCAATGGCCTACCCCGGCGGGCCGGACGGGGCGATCCGGACCACGATGGAAGAGCGTTTCGCGCGTGAGACGTTTCGCGGGCGAACCGTTTCGCGCGCGGGACGAGGCAGTGCGGGAAGTGCCGTGCACTTCCGCAGTTCCGTAGGAGATCCCAGGAGACCCCAGGAGCGCCCATGGCGGACGACACCCCGGGCCCCTCCGTGGCCGCGGAGCCCGAGCCCCTGCCCGCGCCCGGCGAGGGGCAGCCCCGGCGCACCGTCCTCGTCGCGATCGGGGCCCTGCTGCTCGGCATGCTGCTGGCCGCCCTGGACCAGACGATCGTCTCCACCGCCCTGCCCACGATCGTCAGCGACCTCGGCGGCCTCGAACACCTGTCGTGGGTCGTCACCGCCTACATGCTCGCCTCCACCGCCGCGACCCCCCTGTGGGGCAAGCTCGGCGACCAGTACGGGCGCAAGAAGCTCTTCCAGACGGCCATCGTCATCTTCCTGCTCGGCTCCGTGCTGTGCGGCATCGCCCAGAACATGGGCGAGCTCATCGCCTTCCGCGCCCTGCAGGGCCTCGGCGGCGGCGGGCTGATGGTGCTGTCGATGGCGATCGTCGGCGACCTCGTGCCGCCCCGGGACCGCGGCCGCTACCAGGGCCTGTTCGGCGCGGTCTTCGGCGGTACGAGCGTGCTCGGCCCGCTCCTCGGCGGCCTGTTCGTCGACCACCTCAGCTGGCGCTGGGTCTTCTACATCAACGTCCCCATCGGCATCGTCGCCCTCTTCACCATCGCCGCCGTCCTGCACATCCCGGCCCGCCGCACCCCGCACCGCATCGACTACCTCGGTACGTTCCTCATCGCGGCCGTCGCCACGTGCCTGGTCCTGATGACCTCCCTCGGCGGCACCACCTACCCCTGGTCGTCCTGGCAGATCATCGGCCTCGGCGTGCTCGGCGCGGCCCTGATCGTGCCCTTCGTGCTGGTGGAGCGGCGCGCCGCCGAGCCCGTCCTGCCGCTGAAGCTCTTCCGGATCCGCACCTTCGCCCTCTGCTCGGTGATCGGCTTCGTCGTCGGCTTCGCGATGTTCGGCTCGATGACCTACCTGCCGACGTTCCTGCAGGTCGTGCAGGGCGTCTCGCCGACCATGTCCGGGGTGCACATGCTGCCGATGGTGGCCGGGCTGCTCATCGCCTCGACCGCCTCCGGCCAGATCGTCAGCCGCACCGGCCGCTACAAGGTCTTCCCGATCGCCGGTACGGCCGTGATGACCATCGGCCTGCTCCTGCTGCATCAGCTCGGCCCCGGCAGCGGCACCGGGGAGATGAGCGCGTACTTCTTCGTCTTCGGTTTCGGGCTCGGCCTCGTCATGCAGGTCCTCGTCCTGGTCGTGCAGAACGCCGTCGCCTACCGCGACCTCGGCGTCGCCACCTCCGGCGCCACCTTCTTCCGCTCCATCGGAGCGTCCTTCGGCGTCTCCATCTTCGGCACGATCTTCGCCAACAAGCTCGGGCCGCGGATCGCCGACGCCCTCTCCGGCGCGAGCCTCCCCGCCGGCGTCAGCCCCGGCAAGCTCCAGGCCGACCCGCGCGCGGTCTCCGCCCTCCCGCCGGGTGAGCGGGCGGGCGTCCTCGCCGCCTACTCCACGTCCATCACCGACGTCTTCCTCTACGCGGTGCCCGCCGGGCTCGTCGCCTTCGCCCTCGCCTGGCTGCTGAGGGAGGAACCGCTGCGGGGCAGCGTCACCGCGCCCGACAACAGCGAGGTCATCTCCAGCAATCCCGTCGAACGCTCCTCGCACGACGAGGTCGCCCGCGCCCTGTCCCTGCTGGGCAGCCGCGAGGGCCGCAAGAAGGTCTACGAGGTGATCACCGAACGGGCCGGGCTCGACCTGCGCCCCGCCGCGAGCTGGATGCTCCTGCGCATGAACCGCTACGGCTCCGTGGAACCCTCCCTGCTCGCCGAGCGCGTCGACGTCCCCCTGCGCGCCGTCACCGAGGCCGCCATCCAGCTGGAGGTCCGCGGCCTGGCCCGCCGCGAGGGCCTGCCCCTCGTCATGACGGACGAGGGCCGGCGCGTCGCGGGCCTCCTCTTCCGGGCCCGCGAGGAATCCCTCGCCGACCTCCTCGGCAACTGGTGGACCCCGGACCGCCCCACCGACCTCGACGCCCTCGTCCGGGAACTCACCACCGAACTGTGCGGCTCGGACGCGGAACAGCCCCACGACGGGGACGCGGAGCCGCGGAGGGATCATGATCCGCGGCGGGACTGGCGCCAGGGGCCCTGACTGGGGCTCAGGTCACCCGTTCGACGGCACATCGGATCGAAGGGCGTGCCGCCTGCCCGACTGCCGCCTTTCGGACAACTCTGCGACGCGGACCGGGGACTCGGCAGTGACCTGCGTCTCTTCTCCAGGACTCAGTAAGGTCTCAAAGAGCTCTACGAGGTGACCTGGCCGGGCGACTGGAGGAGCGTCGGGGCGTGGCGAATGCACAGAGGGGCGGGCTGGGAAGCCCGCCGGGAGCGGGGGCGGGGACCGGCCTCGCCCTGGGCGTGCTGTGGCTCCTCGCCGGGCTGCTGGCCGTGCGTCAGACAGCAGCGGTGCTCAGACTCCCTCCCGAGCGGCGCTTCACCGACCTCGGCCGGTGGATCGGCCACAACGGCGTCCTGCACGTGCGCGGCTCGCTCTACGACACGGACCGGTTCACCGGTACCCCCTTCGCGGGACTCGTCCTCAAACCCTTGACGAAGGCCGCCGAGGAGAGCCTCGGTATCTTCTGGACGTTCGGCACCCTCCTGCTGGTCGTGGCCCTCGCGCTGGTCGCCGCCCGCTCCCTGCCGGGGCCGGTCCCGCGGCGCACGGCGCTGCTGGCCGCCCCCGTGGCCGTGATCCTGACCGTGGCCTCGCTGCCCGTGCGGAACACCTTCACGCTCGGGCAGACCAGCATCCTCCCCGTCCTGCTGGTGCTCCTCGGCTGCTGCCCGCCCCGCCTCGCGCAGGGATCCGGCCGTACGAGCGGCCTGCTCGTCGGGGTCGCCGCGGCGCTGCAGCCCACCGTGCTGCTCTTCGCCCTCCTGCTGTGGCTGACGGGCCGCCGCCGCGCGGCCGCCGCCGCCGGCGTCACCTTCGTGGCCTGCTCGGCACTCACCTGGGTGGTCATGCCGGACGACTCGTGGACGTACTGGATCCACCACATCGCCGGCGCGGGCCTCGGCCACGCTCCCGGCGGGCTCGCCAACCAGTCCCTGCACGGCCTGCTGCTCCGCCTGGGCCTGCACGGCCCGGCCGAACCGGTGCTGTACGGGCTGCTGGCCGCGGCCGTCGCCGTGCTCGGCCTGCGCCGCGCCGCGCGCTACGCCCTCGACGGGCAGGCCCTGCTGGCGACGGCCGTCGCCAGCTGCACCGCGGTCGCGGTCTCGCCGACGGCCTGGCAGCACCAGCAGCTGTGGATCCTGCTCGCGGTCGTCGGCCGGGTCGGCAAGCGCCGCGCCGACCGGCTGGCGTGGCCCGTGCTCGTCGTCCTGGTGATGACGCTCACGAGCACCGCGCTGATGCCGGACAACCCGTTCCTGCGCCCCCTCGGGAACAACGCCCCGCTGCTCGCCGCGCTCCTGGCGGCCTGCGCGGTGCCCTTCCTCCTGCGCACGGCGGAGGGCTGGGAGCGGCCGCTGCCGACGCCGGTGACCGAGCCGCAGCGGGGCCGCTTCGCCTGGGTGCCGCTCTTCCGCTTCTGGAAGCGCCCGCTGTCCCGGTCGAACGTCCTGCTGGAGCTGATGCTTTTACGGCTCGGCTACTGGGTCTACTCGTACATCCGCGGGCAGGCCCCCGGCGAGCGCTCCCTCGCGGAGGCCCACGGCCGGCAGATCCTCGGCATCGAGGAGTTCCTGCACATCGACGTCGAGCACGGCTTCAACCACTTCGTGGCGGGTGTCGGCTGGCTCACCGACGGCATGAACTACTACTACGGCACCTTCCACTTCCTGGTGCCGGTGTCCCTGCTGGTCTACCTCTACGTGCGCCGCCCCGGCACCTACCGCTGGGCCAGGACCGCGCTGTCCCTGGCCACGCTGATCGCGCTGGCCGGCTTCTGGGCCTACCCGCTGGCGCCGCCCCGGCTGATGCCCGGCCTCGGCTTCGTCGACACGGCCAACGGCCCGCAGGACCTCGACCACCCCGACTTCGGGGCGCTGACGGAGCTGTCCAACCAGTACGCGGCCATGCCGTCGCTGCACATCGGCTGGTCGCTGTGGTGCGGCGTCGTGATCGCCGCCGTCGCGCCGAAGGCGTGGATGAAGTGCCTCGGCATGCTCTACCCGCTGCTCACGCTCTCGGTGATCGTCGGCACCGCCAACCACTACGTGCTCGACGCGGTCGGCGGTGCCCTCGTCGTGCTGTTCGGTTTCGCCGTCCAGTACGCGCTCAGCGGCCCGGGCCGGCAGGCGTTCGGCAAGGTGCCGGCGGCGCGCAGCGAGAGCGATCCGCTGCCCGCGGGGGTCCGGCTCAGCCGCTGACGGTGATCTGGGAGGCCGGGTCGGTGGTGTCCGTGATGTCGTAGACGGCGTTGAACACCGACGACGTCGCGCTGGTCGGGCACCCGAACCCGCCCGTGACCTTGACCGGGACGGTGGCGTTGGTGACCGTGAGCGTGGACGGGGTGCCGTTGGTGTAGGTCGTGAGGATGTCCGCGGGCGCGGCCGGCGCGGCCGTGATCTTGCAGTTGGCCAGGCCCTTGGACTCCAGGACGAAGCCGCCGACCGGGATGGTGAGGGTGGCGGTGATCGGCGACCCGTGCTGCATGGACACGCTCCACGTGCCGGACGTGGTGACGGTCGTGGTCACCCCGGCGATGCTGGCGGTGCAGCCGGAGTACGTGGGCGGGTTGATGCTGCTGGAGACCGGCCCCGCGGGGTTGTGGTTGCCGGGCGCGTCGGGTATCCGGTTGTTGCCGGAGCCGGACGACGGCTGCGAGCTGGAGACCGTACAGGTGGCGGTCACCGAACCGGCCTTGAAGGTGGCCTTCCCGTTGAGCGTGGCCGCGAAGGAGTGGCCGGCCGGGGTGACGGTGGTCGGTTCCGCGGCGGCCGGGCCGGCGGCCGGGCCCGTCTGGGCGCCCGCGGCGCCGGTGAGGGTGAGGGCGGCGGTGGCGGCCAGCCCCGCGCCGCAGGCGAGGAGGGCACGGGGACGGAGTCTGCGAGAGGTCACGGAGGTCATCGGGTCTCCTTGTGTGGGAGGTGCGCGGGAGGATCGTGGTGCGGTCCGGGGTGCGCCCCGTCGTGCGGTGGGTGGGACGGCTCGCCGCCGGGCGGGCCGGAGGTGCCGGGCACGTCTCCGGTACCGGGCATGTGTTCCGTACGGGGCACGTCTTCAGTGCCGGGCGCATCCCCGGCACCGGGCCCGCCCCCTGCTTCCGGCGCCGGTGCCGGCGACGCCGGTGTCACCGGCTGCCAGGCGAAGACCATGCCTCCGCCGATGACGCCGAGGACGGTGCCGATGAGGAACCCGCCGAGGTTCGACATCACCAGCGCCGCGGCCGCGATCATGACGGTCACCACCCCGGCGAGGGTCCGGTACTGCGGCGCGAACCACGCGCTCAGGCCCATCAGCACCATGACCAGGCCCATCAGGACCGAGGGGATGCCCGCGATCCCCTGATGGAGCATGATCTTCAGCGGTGCCAGCGGGATGACGGAGATCTCCGCTCCGGCGAGCACGGTGGCGAGGCCGCCCCAGAAGGGCCGCGCCTTGCGCCACCGGCGCCACGCGGCCCACGGATGCCGGCGGGGTCGGGGACGGGCGGCGGCGGTCCCGGTGCCGGCCGCCACGTCAGAAGCACTCCTGCTTGCCCTTGAAGACGTTCATCCGCAGGCCGGCGAGCTTGAACGTTCCTGCGTTGGTCGCCCAGGCGACCTGCCGGACCTTCTTCATGCTGACGCGGTCGGCCTGCTGGGCGAAGAGGTCCTGCATGCCCTGGGCGTCGGCCGGGCCCTTGTCGAGCGTGGAGGCGTCGCGGCCGATCTCGATGTTCGTGAACTCGGCGTCGCCGCCCAGCTGGGTGGCGTCGATGAAGAGGTTGGTGGCCTTGACCGGGGTGCCGCTCCCGCCCGCCGTCAGGTTGAGGGAGATGTCCCCGATGACGGGCAGGTGGGTGACCACGGACTGGCAGAGCTTCTGCAGCTCGGCCTCCTTGATCGCGGTGACCGCCACGGGCAGCAGGTCGCCGCGGGCGTTGGTGTCCACGCCGCCGTACTGCGCGAAGCCCTTGCCCTCCAGGCTGTCGGCCGAGACCTTGAACTCCTGGCCCGACACGGCGAACGAGGCCGCGAGGGCCCCTTCGGCCAGCGCGACGGCCAGCGCCGCCGTGGCCGCGAACCCGGGCACGGCCAGGACGGCGAACTTGCGCCACCTGACCCGTCCCGTGACCGGTCTGCCTTGCGCGTCGTTCATGCTGATCGTCCCCTCGGAGAGCCTCGGATGAGAGCTGCCGGACGGGTGGCCGCCGTATCGCGCCGCATCGCGCGGGTCGGTGCTGTGACGGGCGTGGGGCGTGACGAACGGGCCTGCCCGGAAGGTGTACCCGAGAGTAAGTCCGTGGCCGTCGCCGTACAAGGTCCCGGTACGGACTATTCCCCTGCGGCGAAAGGAAATTGACGCTTAATCAGCTATCGGGAACCGGTCACCGGTAGCGGACCTTCAGCTCCTTGATCCCGTTCAGCCAGGCCGACCGCAGCCGCCGCGGCTCGCCCTCCAGCCGGATGTCCGGGAGCGTGTCGGCGACCGCGTCGAAGATGAGGTCGATCTCCAGCGCGGCCAGCGACCGGCCGAGGCAGAAGTGCGGCCCGCCGCCCCCGAAACCCAGGTGCGGATTGGGGTCGCGGGTGATGTCGAAGACCTCGGGGTCGGTGAAGACCTCGGGGTCGTGGTTGGCGGAGGCGTAGAAGATGCCCACGCGCTGACCCGCGCGGATGCGGGCGCCGCCGAGCTCGGTGTCCCGGGTGGCCGTGCGCTGGAAGGAGACGACGGGCGTCGCCCAGCGGACGATCTCCTCCGCCGCGGTCGCGGGGCGCTCGCGCTTGTAGAGCTCCCACTGGCGGGGGTGGGTGAGGAAGGCGTGCATGCCGTGGCTGATGGCGTTGCGCGTGGTCTCGTTGCCGGCGACGGCCAGCAGCAGCACGAAGAAGCCGAACTCGTCGGAGGTGAGGTTGCCCTCGTCCTCGGCGGCGACCAGCCGGCTGACGATGTCCTTCGCCGGGCACTCCTTGCGCGCGGCGGCCAGGTTCATCGCGTACGAGATGAGCTCCATCGCGGAGTTCGCGCCGACCTCCTCGGTGATCGCCAGCTCGGGGTCGTCGTAGCCGATCATCTTGTTGGACCAGTCGAAGATCCGGGCCCGGTCCTCCTGCGGGACGCCGATGAGCTCGGCGATCGCCTGCAGCGGCAGCTCGCAGGCGACGTCGGTGACGAAGTCGCCGCTGCCGCGCTCCCGCGCCGCGGCCACGATCGCGCCCGCGCGCCCGCGCAGGGCCGCCTCCAGGGAGCGGACCGCGCGCGGCGTGAAGCCGCGCTGCACGATCTGGCGGACGCGGGTGTGCTCGGGCGGGTCCATATTGAGCATGATGAGCCGCTGGACGTCGATCTGGTCGCGGGATATGTGCTCGTTGAAGCGGATGATCGAGGTGTTGAGGGCGGCGGAGTAGAGGTCCGGCCGGGTGGACACCTCCTTCACGTCCGCGTGCCGGGTGACCACCCAGTAGCCGTCGTCGTCGAAGCCGGCGACGCCGTGGGGCTGGGCGTTCCACCACACCGGAGCCGTACGGCGCAGCGCGGCGAACTCCGGGAGCGGGACGCGGCGGTGGTAGACGTCGGGGTCGGTGAAGTCGAAGCCGCCGGGAAGCGCGGGACAGGGCATCGGCCCCTCCATCTCTGACGGTCCATCAGTTATCGGCTGTGCCCCGACGGTAGTGACGCCGCCCCGCGGGCGGCAAGGGAGGGTGCGAGGCCATCTGTCGCGGGCGCAGCACGTGCGCGACCCTTGCGTACCGGGGGTAGCGCTCATAAGACTGCGAGCGAACGAGCGGAATAAGAACGTGTTCTTGTTTGCCGGGGGCGCCGGGACGCCCAGCGGATGCCACGAGAGGACGAACCATGGCCGCGGAACCCGTCATCGTCGAAGCCGTACGCACCCCCATCGGCCGGCGCGGAGGCACGCTCGCCAATCTCCACCCCGCCTACCTGCTGGGCGAGACCTACCGGGAAGTGCTTGCCCGCACCGGGATCCAGCCCGACTGCGTCGAGCAGATCGTCAGCGGCACGGTCACCCACGCCGGCGAGCAGTCCATGAACCCCGCGCGCACCGCCTGGCTGGCCATGGGCCTGCCCTACGAGACCGCGGCCACCACCGTCGACTGCCAGTGCGGCTCCTCGCAGCAGGCCAACCACCTGATCGCCAACATGATCGCGGGCGGCGTCGTGGACATCGGTATCGCGTGCGGCGTCGAGGCCATGTCCCGGGTCCCGCTCGGCAGCGGCTCCAAACACGGGCCGGGCAAGCCGTTCCCCGACGAGTGGAGCGTCGACCTGCCCAACCAGTTCGAGGCCGCCGAACGCATCGCCCGCAAGCGCGGCCTGACCCGGGAGCACGTCGACGGACTCGGCCTCCTCTCCCAGCAGCGGGCCGCCCGCGCCTGGGCCGAGGAGCGCTTCAAGCGGGAGACGTTCGCCGTCCAGGTGCCGACGACGGAGGAGGAGCAGTACGCGGGGCAGGGCATGTGGCGGCTCGTCGACCGCGACGAGGGGCTGCGCGACACCAGCACCGAGGCGCTCGGCGGGCTCAAGCCCGTCATGCCCACCGCCGTCCACACCGCCGGCAACTCCTCGCAGATATCCGACGGCGCGTGCGCGCTGATGTGGTCATCCAAGCGGATGGCCCGCGCGCTGAAACTGCGCCCCCGGGCCCGCATCGTCGCCCAGGCGCTCGTCGGGGCCGACCCGCACTTCCACCTCGACGGCACCATCGACGCCACGCGCGCCGTCCTCGGCAAGGCGGGCATGTCGCTCCGCGACATCGACCTCGTGGAGATCAACGAGGCCTTCGCCTCGGTCGTGCTCTCCTGGGCCCAGGTCTTCGAACAGGACCTGCAGAAGATCAACGTCAACGGCGGCGCGATAGCCCTCGGCCACCCGGTCGGCGCGACGGGGGCCCGGCTGATCACGACCGCCCTGCACGAGCTGGAGCGGGCGGACAAGGAGTTCGCCCTGATCACGATGTGCGCGGGCGGGGCGCTGGCGACGGGGACGATCATCCAGCGGCTGTGACGTCCGCCATGCCGCCGGCCGGCTGATCGGTAATACCCTCCGACGTATTGGGTCTCTTACCTTCGTCCAGGGGGAATCGATCGTGATCAGACGCGCCACGGCGGCGGACGCCGCTGAGCTCACGGCCCTGGTGCGCACCTCGGGCGCGTACCGGGGCGGCTACGCGGCGATGGTCGAGACCTACGAGGTCACGGCGGACTACATCGCCCGCCACGAGGTCTTCGTGGCGGAGGGAGAGGGCGGAGACAGCGCAGCGGTCCTGGGCTTCTACGCCCTCCTCCTCGGCCCGCCCGCCGAACTGGACCTCATGTTCGTCGCGGACGCGGCCCAGGGGCTGGGCGTGGGCCGCCGCCTGGCGACCCACATGAAGACCCGCGCCCGCGCCGCGGGCCTCACCGGCGTACGCGTCGTCTCCCACCCGCCGTCCGAAGGCTTCTACCGCAGCGTGGGCGCGCGGCGCACGGGGACGGTGCCCGCCACGGGGTCGATCACGTGGGACCGGCCGGAGCTGGTGTTCGCGCTGGGGTGAGCGTGCCGCTTCAGGGCGCGGAAATCACCCGTCGGCCGTCGTGGACGCGTACGTACGGGGTGTCGCTGCTGAGGGCGTCCAGTAGCCGGACCGCGTAGGCCTCGGTCATTGCTGCAGCCAGCTCGTCCGGCGTCATCCAGTAGACGGCGGTGGACTCGGCGGACGGGCGCTCGCTGCCGCCCACGGGAGTGCAGCGGGAGGCAAGGGCGATGATGCCGCGCATCATGTTACGGGCGAGCATAGAGGGAGCCGTGGGGCTAGTTGCCGAACTCGTACTCCAGGACGTACGAAGCCGAGTCGAGCGTCATCTCGTTGACTTCGACGGCCCGGCCGTCCTCTGTGAACGCCGTGCGGCAGATCAGGACGACGGGCGTACCCGACGCCAAACCGAGCTGGTCGGCCTCATCGGCTGAAGGCATCCGGCACCGGATCTCCTCGCGGAAGCGCACCGGCTCGGCTCCGAGTTCGGCCAGGCGCGCGTAGGCGCCTCCGGGGCCGGTGTCCGCCCGGGTGATCGGGGACCCGGCCACGAGGTCGGCGGGCAGGTAGGACACGGAAAGCAGGACCGGCCTGTCATCAAGGACGAAGCGCCTGCTCCTCACGCAGACGGCGCTCTCGGGAGCCAGTCCGAGGGCCGAGGCCACATGCTCCCGAGCCGGCTCTTCGGTGACCTCGATGCGATCCACCGTGAGGTCGCGGTCCTCGATGTCGGCCGCCCATATGGACCGCCCGGAAGTCCACGTGCCTTCGGTCAGCCGCTGAATGCCCCTGCGCCGGATGGGCCGGAACGATCGCACGAAGACGCCCGCACCTTTTCGGGCCTCGGCGATGCCTTCGCTCTGCAGCACACCGAGTGCTTGCCGAGCGGTCATGCGGGCCACGTCGTAGGTGGCCATCAACTCGTTCTCGCCGGGCAGCCGACCACCGGGTTCATACTCGCCGCGCCGGATCGCATCCCGCAGATCGGCAGCGATCCGCTGGTACTTGGGTCGGCGGCCAGCGCCCTGGTCGGCCATCGGGTGATCACCTCTTTCCTCTCCGGACAGCGTAAGGGGCGATCAGCTGTCACCGCGGAACCGGGGGGCCATCGGCAGGTAAGGCAGCTTCTCTAGAGAAGAGTTGAC
This sequence comes from Streptomyces sp. KLMMK, assembly GCF_036961605.1. Taxonomy (NCBI): domain Bacteria; kingdom Bacillati; phylum Actinomycetota; class Actinomycetes; order Kitasatosporales; family Streptomycetaceae; genus Streptomyces; species Streptomyces sp. KLMMK. Next base: position 4,159 of record NZ_JBAMDC010000111.1, on the reverse strand, counting down.
TTCTCTAGAGAAGAAGGCTTCACTGGAAGCATCTCTAGAGAAGTTACGCGTGACGGTGACTTCGGAATCGGCCTGGCGTAAACCGATGGAGGGGCGGAACGGTGACATATCGAGTGGGTGCGTACGTGGTGGACACCCGGGAGGGCAGGATCGCCCAGGTGATCGGGCACCGGGGCCCCCAGGTGCAGGTGCGTACGCCCGGCGGGGGGCTCGAATGGGAGGTGCCCGCCTCCGCGCTGCGGCTGGCCATGAGCCAGGAGCGGGAGGCGTTCCGGGCCCTGGCCAATAGTGACGGCACGCACTGGTCGGGCTGTGGTAGATGCTCCGAACTGAATGCGGCCTGGCGGGCCGCGTCCGCGGCCGGAGAACGTACGAACGAGGCAGTCGACGCCCTGAGCAGGTTCCGTAACCACTGGCGGCTGGACCACGCCGTGTCGGAAGGAGCGCGTGAGAATGGGTAAGAAGGACTTCGAGAACGCGGGGGAGCCGTGGGACCCGCAGGTCAACCGGGACCAGGTCACCGATTCCGACACCCGTGTCTCCCGGAACGGTGATGTCCACAGCTCGGCGGCAGACGACAAGGACCGGGACGGGTGATGAAGCGGGGCGAGGATCTGATCCGGGATCTGCGGGAGCAGGGGTTCGTGCGGTGCGAGACCACCTCGGACGGTAAGGCCGTGGTCATGCGCAGGCGTGATCGGTGGACCGTGGTTCCGCTCCGGTGGCTCACCGATGAAGCCGTGGACACCATCAAGGCCCAGGCCGGCGTCGGCCTCGTCTGAGCGTGGGCCGGGGCGCTCGTAATTCGGGCGCGCTTCCGGAACCCCCGTGCGACCATGCCCGCATGACCGGCACCGCCCCTCCCTCCTCCCGCCCCTGGGCCGTCGCCCCGCAGCCCGTCCGTTCTCCCGAGGCCGTGGCCTTGATGCGGGATTACATGACCGAGGTCGCCGATCGCTGGTTCCTGCTCCACGAAGGCCGGACCACCACGCCCGAGGAGGTCGAGGGGTACGTCGCCGAGGAGGCGCATGACAGTCTCGACCCGCCTGCGGGCGTGCTGCTGATTGCCCGGCAGGGCGGGGAGTTCATGGGGTGTCTGGGGCTGCGGTGGTTCGACCGGGAGCGGGGGACCGCCGAGCTGAAGCGGATGTTCGTGCGGCCCGCCGCGCGTGGGCTCGGGGCCGCGCCCGCGCTGCTCGCCGCGGCCGAGGCCGTCGCGCGGGAGTGGGGCGCCGAGCGGATCGTCCTGGACACGCGGAAGGACCTGGTGGAGGCGATCGCGCTGTACGCCCGGCACGGGTTCGCCCGCATTCCTCGCTACAACACCCCCGAGGACAACCCCTACGCCGAGGTGTGGATGGGCAAGGAGCTTCCGGCCTGACGCGGGGGCCCATGCGTTGCGATGGGTGACTCCCCGGATGCGTTAAGTTACCGTGCGTGGAGCCTCTCGTTTCGCCGGTCAGTTCGCACAACGAGTGGGATCCGCTGGAAGAGGTCATCGTCGGGCGCCTCGACGGCGCGACGATCCCCTCCGGCCACCCCGTCGTGGCCAGTAATCTCCCGCCGTGGGCGGCCCGGTTGCAGGGGATCGCCGCCGGGTTCCGGTATCCGCGCTTCCTGATCGAGCAGGCGCAGGAGGAGCTCGACCGCTTCATCGCCGTCCTGCAGTCCCTCGGCATCACGGTCACGCGCCCGGACCCGGTCGACCACAGGCGGCGCTTCGCCACCCCCGGCTGGTCCTCGCGCGGCTTCTGCAGTGCCTGCCCGCGCGACAGCATGCTCGTGATCGGCGACGAGATCATCGAGACCCCGATGGCGTGGCCGTGCCGCTACTTCGACACCCACCCCTACCGCACGCTCCTCAAGGACTACTTCCGCCGCGGCGCGCGCTGGACCGCGGCGCCGAAGCCGCAGCTCACCGACGCGCTCTTCGAGGCGGACTTCCGTACCGCCGAGGCCGGCGAGCCGGTGCGCCGCATCGTCACCGAGTTCGAGCCGGTGTTCGACGCCGCGGATTTCGTCCGCGCCGGACGCGACCTGTTCGTCACGCCGAGCAACGTCACCAACCGCATGGGCATCGAGTGGCTGCGCCGTCACCTCGGGCCCGGCTACCGCATCCACGAGATCGAGAGCCGCTGCCGCACGCCCATGCACATCGACACGACGTTCCTCCCGCTCGCGCCCGGCAAGGTGCTGGTGAACCCCGAATACATCGACGTCGACCGGCTGCCCGGCGTCCTGCGTTCCTGGGACGTCCTGGTCGCCCCCGAACCCGACCCGATCGAGGACCGCCTGCTCCGCATCACCTCGATGTGCGGAAAGTGGCTCAACATGAACGTTCTCGTGCTCGACGGGCACAGGGTGGTCGCGGAGCGGCACCACACCCGCATGCTGCGCGCGCTGGAGCGCTGGGGGTTCGAGCCCGTCCCGTGCGACCTGCTGCACTACGCGCCGTTCGGGGGCTCGTTCCACTGCGCGACGCTCGACGTCCGGCGCCGCGGCACGCTGGAGTCCTACTTCCCGTGACCGGCGGGGTCCTCCGCGGCTGCGGCCGCGGCCGCGGGCCGGCCGGGCGGCCCGCCGAACGTCACCGGTGCGTCGAACGCCGCCCTCCGCGTCGCCCGTCGCAGCGCCTTCAGGACCGTCGGGCCGAGCGTGAGCGTCGCCGTGACCGTCACGACCGCGCGCGGCACATCCCAGCCCAGGGACGTCGCCAGGCAGTACGCGACGAAGCGGGCGAGGTTCTCTCCCACCGGGTCGCCGGGGACGAAGGACACGCCCGTGGCGAGCGAGCCGATGTACGGCCAGCCCTGGAGGTTCATCACCGTGCCGTAGAGGAGGGAGGCCGCCGCGCCGTAGCCCGCGAGCATCAGCACCTCGCGGGGGCCGCGCAGGCGGTCGGGGCCGGGCAGCAGGCCCGCGCCCATGGCCACCCAGCCCATCGACAGCATCTGGAACGGCATCCAGGGCCCGACGCCGCCCGTCAGCAGCGCCGACGCGAACATCGACACCGCACCGAGCACGAAGCCGAAGCCGGGGCCGAGGACCCGGCCCGACAGCACCATCAGGAAGAACATCGGCTCGATGCCCGCCGTCCCCGCGCCCAGCGGCCGCAGGGCCGCGCCAGCCGCCGCCAGGACGCCGAGCATCGCGATCGCCTTCGCGTCCAGGCCGGAGTCGGCGATGGCCGCCACCACGACGGCCAGCAGCAGCGGCAGCAGCGCCGCGAACAGCCACGGCGCGTCCTGGGAGTGCGCCAGGCCCGACGTGGAGGCGGCGAGCAGGGGCCAGCCGAAGGCGGCCACCCCGGTCGCGGAGACGAGGAGCAGGGCCGCGATCGAGCGCCTGCCGAGGCGGATCGCCCGCACTTGGCGGTCGGAGGTGGGGGGCCTGCGCTCGGCTGCGGAGTCCGGCCGGTCGGTTGCGGTGGCCTTCCGGTCCGGTGCTGCGTCCGTCACGACCCCTCCTCCAGCGCGTCCCGCACCTGCCCCACCGTCAGCCACGGCTGCGGCGCCAGGACCTTGGCCACCTGCGGCGCGAAGGCCGGCGAGGAGACCACCACCTCGGCGGTCGGGCCGTCCGCGACGATCTCGCCGTCGGCGATGACGACGACCCGGTGGGCCAGCTCCGCGGCCAGTTCCACGTCGTGCGTGGCCAGGACGATCGCGTGCCCCTCGGCGGCGAGGCCGCGCAGGATCTCCACCAGGCGGTGCTTGGCCGCGTAGTCGAGGCCGCGGGTCGGCTCGTCGAGGAGGATCAGGGGCGGGCACGCCGTCAGGACGACCGCGAGGGCGAGTGCGAGGCGCTGGCCCTCCGACAGGTCGCGCGGGTGCGTCGTGCCGGGGACGTCCGGCAGGAGCCGGGAGACGAGCGCGCGGCAGGTGCCCGGTTCCGCGCCCGCGTCACCGTCGGCCGCCGTGCACTCGGCCGCGACCGTGTCCGCGTACAGCAGGTCGCGCGGCTCCTGCGGTACGAGGCCCACGTGGCGCAGCAGTTCCGCCGGGGTCGTGCTCTGCGGGGCGGCGCCGCCCACGCGCACGGAGCCCGCGGCGGGCTTGTGCATGCCGACGAGCGTGCGCAGCAGCGTGGACTTGCCCGCGCCGTTGCGGCCCATCAGCGCGACCGTCTCCCCGGCCCGTACGGACAGGTTCACGTCGCG
>NZ_JBAMDC010000110.1:0-18728 GCF_036961605.1 Streptomyces sp. KLMMK | reverse complement strand
CCCGGTGCGCTCCACCCTGCTCGCCCACAAGGAGCGCGGGGCGCTGGGGCTGGCGGAGCCGCTGGGGGCTGCCCTGGCGGGTGCGGTGCGCGCTGCGGCCAGTTGTCCGGAGGGTGGCGGGTGGGGCGGGGGAGGGGCCCTGGAGGCCGGTGAAAGGCCCTTGCTGCTCGTTCCCGTCCCCTCGGCCCGCCGTGCCGTCGCCGCTCGCGGTCACGATGCCGGCCGGCGCCTGGCCCTCGCTGCCGCGCGTGCCCTGCGCGCCGCCGGTCTGCCCGCCCGCGCCGCGCCCGTGCTGCGCCAGTGCAGGGTCGTCGCCGACCAGGCCGGGCTGGGCGCCCGGCAGCGCAGGGCGAATGTGGCCGGCGCACTGGGGGTACGTATGGGAGGAGAGGGACTCTTGATGCGCGAGGGGCCGGTGGTGCTGGTAGACGATCTGATGACCACGGGGGCTTCGCTCGCCGAGGCCGCACGTGCCGTCTCCCTCGCGGGTGCGAGCGTGCTGGGCGCCGCCGTCGTGGCCGCGTCCGGAGTTCCCCCGCGCGAGGCCGAAAAGAAGCGGAACTGAAGGGCAACGTCATTCGTTGCTGATGGTAACGGCAAGGAAACACCTGAATGGAGGTACGTCCCGGTAGGGGCTACCGACAGGCGTCCGAGCGAGATATGTTCGGTTGTGAGGAATGGCAGGGGCTATGCCTCGCATTTCCGAATGGCGAGCTTTGCTCGCTTTCACGGAAGCTTGAAGTCGATGGGGTGCAGACCTTGCCGATGGGGGAGGAGGAGGTGAAAACCGCCAAGTCGGTGGCTCCGGGTATCCCCGGAGTCTGATGCAAGAGGGATGCGCTCCGCACCTTCGGCGGGGCGATCCGGGAACGGAGTTCTGCGTGGACATCGTCGTCAAAGGCCGCAAGACCGAGGTGCCCGAGCGCTTTCGCAAGCACGTGGCCGAGAAGCTGAAGCTGGACAAGATCCAGAAGCTCGACGGCAAGGTGATCAGCCTCGACGTCGAGGTGTCCAAGGAGCCCAACCCCAGGCAGGCCGACCGCTCCGACCGGGTGGAGATCACGGTGCGTTCCCGTGGACCGGTGATCCGGGCGGAGGCCGCAGCAACCGACCCGTACGTCGCACTGGACCTGGCCACCAGCAAGCTCGAAGCACGACTGCGCAAGCAGAACGACAAGCGCCACACCCGGCGGGGCAACGGCCGCATCCCCGCGAGCGATGTCGCGGCGACCGTCATCGGCGCCGCGGAGCTCACCGACAGCGGTGAACTCGCCGTCGAGCAGGCGGCGGACGGGGTGCCGGTCACCCGCATGGGATCCCTGGAGATCCGTGGCGAAGGCCCTCTGGTGGTCCGCGAGAAGACCCACTCCGCAGCGCCCATGACCCTCGACCAGGCGCTCTACGAAATGGAGTTGGTCGGGCACGACTTCTACCTGTTCGTCGACTCCGACAGCAAACAACCCAGTGTCGTCTACCGGCGACACGCCTACGACTACGGCGTCATCCACCTCAATGCCGACCCGCTCTTCGAAGGAGAGCCCGGTGGTGCGGGCGGGGAGCTGGGCGGCTGAGCCGGGGGGCTCCGGCCTCCCGCGCCATCTGCCGTAACCGTCGGTCCGGTGCCCTCGGGGCGCGCCCCCCGCGCCCCCGGGGCGCCGGTGTGCGACGACGGAAGCAGCGCCCGGCCCCCCGGCATGAAATCATGACCCGGCGGCCAACCACCGGCGCCGGGGAACCGGTTGGGCGGCGCAGCACGCAGCACAGTGCAACCGCGAGGGGCTCTGGGCCTTCAGGGGTCTTCAGGGGGAGGAACAATGGCGGACAGGTTCGGGCCCGTACTCGAGCCCGGCGAGGACGACGACGAGGCCTGCACGGGCAGGGGCGCGGCGCGCGAGGAGCCCATCCGGGTCCTGGTCGTGGACGACCACGCGCTCTTCCGCCGGGGCCTGGAGATCGTCCTGGCGCAGGAGGAGGACATCCAGGTCGTCGGCGAGGCCGGGGACGGTGCGGAGGCCGTGGACAAGGCGGCGGACCTGCTGCCCGACATCGTGCTGATGGACGTCCGCATGCCCAAGCGCGGCGGCATCGAGGCGTGCACCTCCATCAAGGAGGTGGCCCCCAGCGCGAAAATCATCATGCTGACGATCAGCGATGAGGAAGCCGACCTCTACGACGCCATCAAGGCCGGGGCGACCGGCTATCTCCTCAAGGAGATCTCCACGGACGAAGTGGCGACCGCCATCCGGGCCGTTGCCGACGGGCAGTCGCAGATCAGCCCGTCGATGGCGTCCAAGCTGCTCACCGAGTTCAAGTCGATGATCCAGCGCACGGACGAGCGCCGGCTGGTGCCGGCGCCCCGGCTGACGGACCGCGAGCTGGAGGTCCTCAAGCTCGTCGCCACAGGGATGAACAACCGCGATATCGCGAAGGAGTTGTTCATCTCCGAGAACACCGTCAAGAACCACGTGCGCAACATCCTGGAGAAGCTGCAGCTGCACTCCAGGATGGAGGCGGTGGTGTACGCGATGCGCGAGAAGATCCTGGAGATCCGTTAGCTAATCCAGGGCGGTGATCAGCGCTGCGGCCAGTTTCGCGTCGTCGCAGCGCTCGATCCGGACGGCGTCGCAGCCCACCCACTCCGCCGCCTCCCGCAGCGCCGCGGCCATCGGGGCCACGGCCTTGGGCCCGTCGAGGGAGACCTGGCGGGCCACCAGCGTGGATCCGTCGCGCGCCGGGTCGACGCGCCCGAGCAGCCGGCCACCCGACAGCAGGGGCATCGCGAAATAGCCGTGTATCCGCTTCTCCCTGGGGACGTACGCCTCCAGGCGGTGCGTGAAGCCGAAGATCCGCTCCGTGCGGGGGCGGTCCCAGACCAGCGAGTCGAACGGCGACAGCAGCGTCGTGCGGTGCCGGCCGCGGGGCTGCTCGGCCAGGGCCGCGGGGTCGGCCCACGCCGGCTTCGACCAGCCCGCGACCTCCACCGGCACCAGGCCGGTCCCGTCGATGACGGCGTCCACCTGCTCGCCCTTGAGGCGGTGGTAGTCCGCGAGGTCCGCCCGGGTGGCCACGCCCATCGCGGCACCGGCCTGCGCCACCAGGCGCCGCGTGCACGCGGCGTCGTCCAGGTCGTCGTGGAAGAGGGCGCCGGGCACGGCGCGCTCCGCCAGGTCGTACACGCGCTTCCAGCCGCGCCGGCGGGTGCACACCACCTCGCCGGTGTCCAGCAGCCACTCCACCGCGATCTTCGTCTCGGACCAGTCGTACCACTCGCCGCCGTTCTTGGCGCCGCCCAGCTCCGTGGCCGTCAGCGGGCCGTCGGCCTTGAGCCGGTCGCGGACCGCCGCGCACGAGCGCTCCGCGTCCTCCATGACGTGCCAGCGGTGCCCGCGGGCCTGGAAGGCCCGCCGGCGGAAGGCGAACAGCGGCCACTCCTCGACGGGCAGGATGCACGCGGCGTGCGACCAGTATTCGAAGGCGTGGTCCCCCGACCAGTACGCCTCCTCGACCGCGCCCCGGCCGACCGCGCCCAGCCGGGCGTACGGCACCAGCTCGTGCGAGCGGGCCAGCACCGAGATCGTGTCCAGCTGGACTGCCCCCAGGTGCCGCAGCACGCCGCGCGTGCCCGCCCGCCGGTCCGGCGCGCCCAGCAGGCCCTGGGCGCGCAGCGCCAGCCGGCGCGCGTCATCGGCGGACAGGTGGTGCTCGGGCTTACGGGCCGTGGCGGAGGCGGCAGTTGTCATGGCGGTCACCTTAGGCGGGGGCACTGACAACGGCCGGGGGGAGCCGGTCAGCCGCGCTCGGGAAACGGCAGGTAGGGGGCGGCGGTGGGCAGGCCCAGGTCCGAGGGGAGCAGGGAGCCGATCCACGCGTCGCGCCGCGTGCCCCCGTACACGATCTTCGACCGCATGACGCCCTCCATCCGGAACCCGGCCTTCAGGGCCACCGCGCGCGAGCCCTCGTTGCCCGCCTCCGCGTACCACTCCATGCGCTCGACGCACAGGGTCTCGAAGGCCCAGCGGACCACCGCGCGGGCCGCCTCCGCGGTGTACCCGCGGCCGCGCTGGTCCTTGGCGGTCCAGTAGCCGAGCTCGGCCTGGCGTTCGGGGGAGCGCAGCTGCGCGAGCCGCACCAGGCACATGGAGCCGGCGAGCCGGCCGTCCTCCCGGGTGAAGACCCCCCACGTGTAGATGGTGTCGTCGCGCCAGCCGGCCGGGCAGGTCTCCTCGATGAAGGTCCGGGCGTCCTCGGGCGTGTACGGAGAGGGCACGCTCGTGTACCGGGGGATGTCCGGGTCCTGGCAGGCCGTGTGCACCGCGTCCGCGTCGGCGGGGGCGAAGGGACGCAGCAGCAGACGCTCGGTCGTGAGCTCTATGGGGTCCATGGGCGGAGTGTAAAGACCCTCAGCCCGGCACCTTCGGGATTATTCGCTCGTTCCATATCCGGGTGACACCGCGGGTGACACCCGGCCCGGGTGATGACGGACCTCCCGGCGCAGCGGGGTCCTCGCTTACGATGGCCGTTGCGGCGGGGACTGTCCCGTCGTGCCCGCGTACCCGCCCCCTGCCCACGGCGGGGGAGAACCGGTGCCAGGCCCGACCGGCAAGGAGCTAGCCTACGTGTCCGTCTTCGGCAAGATCATGCGTGCAGGAGAAGGCAAGATCCTGCGCAAGCTGCACCGCATCGCGGACCAGGTCAATTCCATCGAAGAGGACTTCCTCAACCTCTCCGACGCCGAGCTGCGCGCCCTGACCGACGAGTACAAGCAGCGCTACGCCGACGGGGAGAGCCTGGACGACCTGCTCCCCGAGGCCTTCGCGACCGTCCGCGAGGGCGCCAAGCGCGTCCTCGGCCAGCGTCACTACGACGTCCAGCTCATGGGCGGCGCCGCCCTGCACCTGGGCTACGTGGCGGAGATGAAGACCGGTGAGGGCAAGACCCTGGTCGGCACGCTGCCCGCGTACCTGAACGCCCTGTCGGGCAAGGGCGTCCACCTGATCACGGTCAACGACTACCTGGCCGAGCGCGACTCCGAGCTGATGGGCCGGGTGCACAAGTTCCTCGGCCTGTCGGTCGGCTGCATCCTGGCGAACATGACGCCGGCGCAGCGCCGCGAGCAGTACGGCTGCGACATCACGTACGGCACGAACAACGAGTTCGGCTTCGACTACCTGCGCGACAACATGGCGTGGTCGCAGGAGGAGCTGGTCCAGCGCGGGCACAACTTCGCCGTGGTCGACGAGGTCGACTCGATCCTGGTCGACGAGGCCCGTACGCCGCTGATCATCTCCGGCCCGGCCGACCAGGCCACCAAGTGGTACGGCGACTTCGCCAAGCTGGTCACCCGCCTGAAGAAGGGCGAGCCGGCCAACCCGCAGAAGGGCGTCGAGGAGACCGGCGACTACGAGGTCGACGAGAAGAAGCGCACGGTCGCCATCCACGAGGCCGGCGTCGCCAAGGTCGAGGACTGGCTGGGCATCGACAACCTCTACGAGTCGGTCAACACCCCGCTGGTGGGCTACCTCAACAACGCCATCAAGGCGAAGGAGCTCTTCAAGCGGGACAAGGACTACGTCGTCATGGACGGCGAAGTCATGATCGTCGACGAGCACACCGGCCGTATCCTCGCGGGCCGCCGCTACAACGAGGGCATGCACCAGGCCATCGAGGCGAAGGAAGGGGTGGAGATCAAGGACGAGAACCAGACCCTCGCCACGATCACCCTTCAGAACTTCTTCCGCCTCTACAGCAAGCTGTCCGGCATGACCGGTACGGCCATGACCGAGGCCGCCGAGTTCCACCAGATCTACAAGCTCGGCGTGGTGCCGATCCCGACCAACCGGCCGATGGTCCGTATGGACCAGTCCGACCTCATCTACCGCACCGAGGTCGCCAAGTTCGACGCCGTGGTGAAGGACATCGCCGAGAAGCACGACAAGGGGCAGCCGATCCTGGTCGGCACCACTTCCGTGGAGAAGTCGGAGTACCTGTCCCAGCAGCTCTCCAAGCGCGGCATCCAGCACGAGGTGCTCAACGCCAAGCACCACGAGCGCGAGGCCTCGATCGTCGCGCAGGCCGGCCGCAAGGGCGCCGTCACCGTCGCCACGAACATGGCCGGCCGCGGCACCGACATCAAGCTCGGCGGCAACCCGGACGACCTCGCCGAGGCGGAGCTGCGCCAGAGGGGCCTCGACCCGGTGGAGCACGTCGAGGAGTGGGCGGCCGCGCTGCCCGGCGCCCTGGAGCGGGCCGAGGCCGCGGTCAAGACCGAGTTCGAGGAGGTCAAGGAGCTCGGCGGCCTCTACGTGCTCGGCACGGAGCGCCACGAGTCGCGCCGCATCGACAATCAGCTGCGCGGTCGTTCCGGCCGTCAGGGCGACCCGGGCGAGTCGCGCTTCTACCTGTCGCTGGGCGACGACCTGATGCGCCTGTTCAAGGCCCAGATGGTCGAGCGCGTGATGGCCATGGCCAACGTGCCCGACGACGTGCCGATCGAGAACAAGATGGTCACCCGGGCCATCGCCTCCGCGCAGTCCCAGGTCGAGCAGCAGAACTTCGAGACGCGCAAGAACGTCCTGAAGTACGACGAGGTGCTCAACCGCCAGCGTGAGGTCATCTACGGCGAGCGCCGCCGCGTCCTGGAGGGCGAGGACCTGCAGGAGCAGATCCAGCACTTCATGGACGACACCATCGACGACTACATCCGCCAGGAGACCGTCGAGGGCTTCGCCGAGGAGTGGGACCTGGAGCGCCTGTGGGGCGCCTTCAAGCAGCTCTACCCGGTGAAGGTGACCATCGAGGAGCTGGAGGAGGCGGCGGGCGACCGCGCGGGTATCACGGCCGAGTTCATCGCCGAGTCCATCAAGGACGACATCAACGAGCAGTACGCGGCGCGCGAGGAGCAGCTGGGCTCCGACATCATGCGCGAGCTGGAGCGCCGCGTGGTGCTCTCGGTGCTGGACCGCAAGTGGCGTGAGCACCTCTACGAGATGGACTACCTCCAGGAGGGCATCGGCCTGCGGGCCATGGCCCAGAAGGACCCGCTGGTGGAGTACCAGCGCGAGGGCTTCGACATGTTCCAGGCCATGATGGAGGGCATCAAGGAGGAGTCCGTCGGCTACCTGTTCAACCTGGAGGTCCAGGTCGACCAGCAGCTGGAGGAGGTCCCGGTCGAGGAGGCCGCGCCGTCCCTGGACAAGGTCCAGGACACCATCCCCGCGGCCCGTCCCGAGATCCGTGCGAAGGGTCTCGCGCAGCCGCAGCGGCCGGACCGGCTGCACTTCTCGGCCCCGACGGTCGACGGTGCGGGCGGCACGATCGAGACCGACTACGCCAGTGACGACACGGGCGAGTTCCGTTCGGCGGCGGACGGCATGACCCGTGCCGAGCGCCGCAAGGCGCAGAAGAACAGCGGCGGCCGTCGTCGCAAGAAGTGACCCCGGCGGTTCGTCGGGCGTGAGCCTTCGGGCATGAGGCGGGTGCCGCCGAGCTCCACGGCCGAGCACCGCCAGCGCTGGTCGGTGCAGCGCTCCAGGCGGAAGGCGAGCGCGAGCAGCCGGTCCCCGCAGGTGATCCGGGCGAAGGCCTCGATGACGCCCGGGGAGGGCCGGAACTCGTCGCAGTGCCTGACGGCGGGGGTGCGGCCCGGCGGGGCGGGCAGCAGCGGCGCGTGCGGCGCCAGGGCGGCCAGCTGGTCGTACGCGGCGCCCAGGGTGTGGCCGAGCATCCAGTGGACGGGGCGCTGGCCGCTGAGGGTGAGCAGGAGCCGCTCGGCGAACCAGTAGCGCGGCAGGCGCTCGCGTTCGCGGCGGCGCGCGGCGGGGTCCGGGGCCGGGCGGCGGGAGTCGGTGCGCCGCGCGGGCGCGGTCCGGGCGGCGGGCCTGCCGGTGCGGCCGGTCGTCCTGCCGGTGGTCCTGCCGCCGGTGGTCCTGTTGATGCCGGTCCTCATGCTGGCCGCCCCCTCGCGGTGCCGGGCCCGGCGGGATTACCGGGCGGTAGCTTCCGTCGGGTGATCTTCTATCGGGGGTGACGGAGGGCGGCAAGGACGGAGCCGGGGCCGGAGCCACCCGTGGGTTTTTCACCTATTCGGGGGACCCGGGGGCGGCACGGGGCGGCCGGGTGCTCCGCGGCGCGACACGGGGTGCCGCGGAGCCGCCCGCAAGCGGCTCACCTGCACTTCGAAGGGGGACGCGCGCCCGTATGCTGACCTCACAACCGAAACGTCCCCAGGATCGAAGGAAAGCGGCGGTCATGCGCGTCTACGTCCCCTTGACCCTCCCCGGTCTCGCCGAGGCGCACAAGGCGGGAGTGCTGGGCCCGGCTCCGCTGGACGCCTTCGCCATCACCCCGGCCCTGCGCGAGTGGTACCGCTCCGACGACGTCGAGGAGCTGGAGTACGCGGCCCTGGGGCGTGCGGCCCAGGGCTCCCTGCGCCTGCTCGCCGCCGACCCGGAGGCGCCCCGCCGCCGCGTGGTCGTCGCGGTCGACGTGCCCGAGGGCGCCGTGGCCACCGACCCCGAGCGCGGGCTGGACCAGTCCGCGTACGGCGAGGTGCGGCTCTCGGAGGCGGTGCCGCTGGCGAAGGCCGCGGCCGTGCACGTCGACTCCGGCGACGCGGAGGAGGACGTCGCGGCGGCTGCCGCGGCGCTGGGCGCCGCCGACCGCGGTGACGACGACGCGCAGTTCACGGTCGACGGGGCCGAGGACCACGAGCTGATGTGGTTCGGCGTGCAGGAGATCCCCAACCTGATCTAGGGCCGGCCCCGGCCCCGGGCCGACTCCGATCCAGGGCCGGCCGCGGTCCCGGGGCGGCGTTGTCACAGCCGAGCCGTACAGTTTCCGCATGGGGAAGCACGCGGCCCACATCGTGTGGGACTGGAACGGCACGCTCTTTCACGACGTCGACGCGGTGATAACGGCGACCAACGCCGCCTTCGCGGAGATCGGACTGGAGCCGATCACGCTGGAGCGCTACCGCGCGCTGTACTGCGTCCCCATCCCGCGCTTCTACGAGCGGCTGATGGGCCGCCTCCCCACCGCCGCCGAGTGGGAGCACATGGACGGGGCCTTCCAGCGGCACTACCACGACCACCACCTGCGCTGCGGCCTCGCCGAGGGTGCCGAGAAGCTGCTGGAGCACTGGCAGGAGACCGGCGGCACCCAGTCGATCATGTCGATGTACGGGCACGAGAACTTGATGCCGCTCGTGCGCACGTTCGGCATCGAGCGGAGGTTCGTCCGGGTGGACGGGCGGACGGGCCCCTCCGGCGGCAGCAAGGCCGAGCACATGGCCCGCCACGTCGCGGGCCTCGCGGCCGAGGGCATACCCGCGGTGCGCACGGTCGTCATCGGCGACGCCCTCGACGACGCGGTGGCGGCGGCCCACGTGGGTGCGCACGCGGTGCTGTACACGGGCGGCTCGCACGACCGGGCCGGGCTCACCGGGGCCGGGGTGCCCGTCGTGGACACGCTGGTGGAGGCCGTCGCGGAGGCGGAGCGGCTGACCCGCTGAACGCGCTGTCCATATCGTCAAAGATGGGCCCCGGGTTTTGTACACAAACCGCTCGTGACGCCTCCCGGGGGAAGAGCGATAGCCTTACGGGGTGATCAGCGCGATATCCAGCGGGGGCGACGGCGCCCCTGTCCTGCGCCCGGAGTGCCACGGCACCCGGGAGGCCGCTGGTCGCCCGAGCGGAGCGCATGTGGCCGAATCGGCCCGGACCGCTCCGGTCATCCCTCATTCCGGCATACCGTCGAAGACGACCGGAGACCCCGCGTCGCGGCGTGATGCCTTCACCACCTATGTCACGCAACGGCGCGCGACAGGAGCCAGAGGACATGCAGACCAAGCTGGACGAAGCCAAGGCAGAGCTGCTCGAGAGGGCGGCCCGCGTCGCTGAGAACAGCCCTGCCGGGGGGCCACAACCGACCGGGCCGAAGGGCGAGACGGGACTCGACCGGGAGACCCTGACCGCGTACCTCCAGCGCTACTACCTGCACACGGCGCCGGAGGACCTCACGGGCCGTGACCCGGTCGACGTCTACGGCGCCGCGGTCTCGCACTACCGCCTCGCCGAGAACCGCCCGCAGGGCACGGCCAACGTCCGGGTGCACACCCCGACCGTCGAGGAGAACGGCTGGACCTGCAGCCACTCCGTCGTCGAGGTCGTCACCGACGACATGCCCTTCCTGGTCGACTCGGTCACCAACGAGCTCTCCCGCCAGGGCCGCGGCATCCACGTCGTGATCCACCCGCAGGTCATCGTGCGCCGTGACGTCACCGGCCGCCTGCTCGAGGTCCTCGGCTCCAACTGCGAAGCCCACGGCAGCGGCAAGGACGCCGTCCTGCCGCACGACGCGCTCACCGAGTCCTGGATCCACGTCGAGATCGACCGCGAGACCGACCGCGGCGACCTCAAGCAGATCACCGCCGACCTGCTGCGCGTCCTGTCCGACGTCCGCGAGGCCGTCGAGGACTGGTCCAAGATGCGCGACGCCGCCCTGCGCATCGCCGACGGCCTCCCCAAGGAGCCCCTCCCCGGCGACGTCGCCCCGTCGGACACCACCGAGGCCGGCGAGCTGCTGCGCTGGCTGGCCGCGGACCACTTCACCTTCCTCGGCTACCGCGAGTACGAGCTGACGAAGGTCGCCACCGAAGGCGGCGAGGAGGACATGCTCAGCGCCGTCCCCGGCACCGGCCTCGGCATCCTGCGCTCCGATCCCCACCACGACGAGCAGCAGCGCGCGGGCGGCCCGCACTCGCACCTGCCCCGCCCGTCGTCCCCCTCGTTCAACCGGCTGCCCGCCGACGCCCGCGCCAAGGCCCGCGAGCACAAGCTGCTCGTCCTGACCAAGGCCAACAGCCGTGCCACGGTCCACCGCCCCTCCTACCTCGACTACGTCGGGGTGAAGAAGTTCGACGCCGACGGCAACGTGACCGGCGAGCGCCGCTTCCTCGGCCTGTTCTCCTCCGCCGCGTACACCGAGTCCGTGCGCCGCGTGCCCGTCGTCCGCCGCAAGGTCCAGCAGGTCCTCGCCGACGCCGGCTTCACGCCCGACAGCCACGACGGCCGCGACCTCCTCCAGATCCTGGAGACCTACCCGCGCGACGAGCTCTTCCAGATCGCCGCCGAGCAGCTGCGCTCCATCGCCACCAGCGTGCTCTACCTCCAGGAGCGCCGCCGGCTGCGGCTGTACCTGCGCCAGGAGGAGTACGGGCGCTACTACTCGGCGCTGGTCTACCTCCCGCGCGACCGCTACACCACCGGTGTGCGGCTGCGCCTGATCGACATCCTCAAGGAGGAGCTCGGCGGCTCCAGCGTCGACTTCACCGCCTGGAACACCGAGTCGGTCCTCTCCCGGCTGCACTTCGTCGTCCGCGTCGAGCCGGGCGCGACCCTGCGCGAGCTCACCGACGCCGACGCCGACCGCATCGAGGCCCGCCTGGTCGAGGCCGCCCGCTCCTGGGCGGACGGCTTCGCCGAGACGCTGACCGCCGAGGCCGGCGAGGAGCGCGCCGCCGAGCTGCTGCGCCGCTACGGCCAGGCCTTCCCCGAGGGCTACAAGGCCGACCACAGCCCCCGCAGCGCCGTCTCCGACCTCGGTCACCTGGAGAAGCTCACCGTCGCCGGCGGCGACCGCGACTTCGAGCTCAGCCTGTACGAGCCGGTCGGCGCGGCCCCCGGCGAGCGCCGCTTCAAGATCTACCGCACGGGCGAGCCGGTCTCGCTGTCCGCCGTGCTGCCGGTGCTCCACCGCCTCGGCGTCGAGGTCGTCGACGAGCGCCCGTACGAGCTGCGCTGCTCGGACCGCACCACCGCCTGGATCTACGACTTCGGTCTGCGGATGCCCGAGCGGATCGAGGGCGACGACGCCCGCATCCGCTTCCAGGAGGCCTTCGCGGCCGTGTGGACCGGTGCCGCGGAGAACGACAACTTCAACAACCTCGTCCTGCGCGCCGGCCTGGACTGGCGGCAGGCCATGGTGCTGCGGGCCTACGCCAAGTACCTCCGGCAGGCCGCCTGGCCGTTCAGCCAGGCGTACATGGAGGACACCCTCAGCAACAACGTCCACACCACCCGCCTGCTGGTCAACCTCTTCGAGGCCCGGATGTCGCCCGCGCTCCAGCGCGCCGGCAACGAGCTCATCGACGGCCTGCTGGAGGAGCTGGACGGCGCCCTGGACCAGGTCGCCAGCCTGGACGAGGACCGCATCCTGCGGGCCTTCCTCACGGTCATCAAGGCCACGCTGCGCACCAACCACTTCCAGCGCAACGCCGACGGCACGCCGCGCCCGTACCTGTCCCTCAAGCTCGACCCGCAGGCCATCCCCGAGCTGCCGGCGCCCCGCCCGGCGTTCGAGATCTGGGTGTACTCGCCGCGGGTGGAGGGCGTGCACCTGCGCTTCGGCAAGGTCGCGCGCGGCGGTCTGCGCTGGTCCGACCGGCGCGAGGACTTCCGCACCGAGATCCTCGGCCTGGTCAAGGCCCAGATGGTGAAGAACACCGTCATCGTGCCGGTGGGCGCCAAGGGCGGCTTCGTCGGCAAGCGCCTGCCCGACCCGTCGGTGGACCGCGACGCGTGGCTGGCCGAGGGCATCGCCTCGTACAAGACGTTCATCTCCGGCCTCCTCGACATCACCGACAACATGGTCGGCGGCGAGGTCGTGCCCCCGAAGGACGTCGTCCGCCACGACGAGGACGACACCTACCTCGTCGTCGCCGCCGACAAGGGCACCGCGACGTTCTCCGACATCGCCAACGAGGTCGCCCAGTCCTACGGCTTCTGGCTCGGCGACGCCTTCGCCTCCGGCGGCTCGGCCGGCTACGACCACAAGGGCATGGGCATCACCGCCCGCGGCGCCTGGGAGTCGGTCAAGCGCCACTTCCGCGAGCTGGGCCACAACACCCAGACGCAGGACTTCACGGTCGTCGGCGTCGGCGACATGTCCGGTGACGTCTTCGGCAACGGCATGCTGCTCTCCGAGCACATCCGCCTGGTGGCCGCCTTCGACCACCGCCACATCTTCATCGACCCGACCCCGGACGCGGGCGTCTCCTACGCCGAGCGGCGCCGCCTGTTCGAGCTGCCCCGCTCGTCCTGGGCCGACTACAACACCGAGCTGCTCTCGCAGGGCGGCGGCATCCACCCCCGTACCGCCAAGTCGATCCCGGTCAACGCCCACGTGCGGCAGGCCCTCGGCATCGAGCAGGGCGTCACCAAGATGACCCCTGCCGAGCTGATGAAGGCCATCCTGCGCGCCCAGGTCGACCTGCTGTGGAACGGCGGCATCGGCACGTACGTCAAGGCCTCGGCCGAGTCCCACGCGGACGTCGGCGACAAGGCCAACGACGCCATCCGCGTCGACGGCCAGGACCTGCGCGTCAAGGTCGTCGGCGAGGGCGGCAACCTGGGCCTGACCCAGCTCGGCCGGATCGAGTTCGCCGTGGGCGGCGGCCGGATCAACACCGACGCCATCGACAACAGCGCCGGCGTG
Organism: Streptomyces sp. KLMMK; assembly: GCF_036961605.1. Classification (NCBI taxonomy): domain Bacteria; kingdom Bacillati; phylum Actinomycetota; class Actinomycetes; order Kitasatosporales; family Streptomycetaceae; genus Streptomyces; species Streptomyces sp. KLMMK. The sequence goes on along the minus strand of NZ_JBAMDC010000110.1, from coordinate 5,237 downwards.
GACACCTCCGACCACGAGGTGAACATCAAGATCCTGCTCAACGCGCTCGTGATCGACGGCGACATGACCGTCAAGCAGCGCAACAAGCTCCTCGCCGAGATGACCGACGAGGTCGGCGAGCTGGTCCTGCGCAACAACTACGCGCAGAACGTGGCCCTGGCCAACGCCGTGGAACAGGCCCCCAGCCTGCTCCACGCCCACCAGCGGATCATGCGCCGCCTCGGCCGGGACGGCCACCTGGACCGGGCCCTGGAGTTCCTGCCCAACGACCGGCTGATCCGCGAGCGGCTCTCCGCGGGCCGCGGGCTGACCCAGCCGGAGCTGGCCGTCCTCCTCGCCTACATCAAGATCACCACGGCCGAGGAGCTGCTCGGCACCGGGCTGCCGGACGACCCGTACCTGGAGCGGCTGCTGCACGCCTACTTCCCGCAGGCGCTGCGCACCGGCTTCGCCGAGCAGGTCGACGCCCACGCCCTGCGCCGGGAGATCATCACCACCGTCCTGGTCAACGACACCGTCAACAGCGGCGGCTCGACCTTCCTGCACCGTCTGCGGGAGGAGACCGGGGCCTCGCTGGAGGAGATCGTCCGGGCGCAGGCCGCGGCTCGCGCGATCTTCGAGCTGGGTTCCGTGTGGGACGCCGTCGAGGGCCTGGACAACGTGGTCGCGGCCGACGTGCAGACCCGTATCCGGCTGCACTCGCGGCGCCTGGTCGAGCGCGGCACCCGCTGGCTGCTCAACAACCGGCCGCAGCCGCTGGAGCTGGCCGGGACGATCGAGTTCTTCCACGACGGCGTCGCCAAGGTCTGGGCCGAGCTGCCCAAGCTGCTCAAGGGCGCCGACATGGAGTGGTGGCAGTCCATCCGTGACGAGCTGGTGGACGCCGGGGTGCCGGACGAGCTGGCCGTGCGCGTGGCGGGCTTCTCCTCCGTCTTCCCGGCCCTGGACGTCGTCGCGGTCGCCGACCGCGCCGGCAAGGAGCCGCTGGACGTGGCCGAGGTCTACTACGACCTCGGGGACCGGCTGCACATCACCCAGCTGATGGACCGGATCATCGAGCTGCCGCGCGCGGACCGCTGGCAGTCCATGGCCCGTGCCTCCATCCGCGAGGACCTGTACGCGGCCCACGCCGCGCTGACGGCCGACATCCTCTCGGTGGGCAACGGCTCCTCGACGCCGGAGCAGCGCTTCCAGGCCTGGGAGGAGAAGAACGCGGCGATCCTCAGCCGGGCGCGCACCACGCTCGACGAGATCCACGGCTCGGACGCGTTCGACCTGGCCAACCTGTCGGTGGCCATGCGGACGATGCGCACCCTGCTGCGGACGCACACCTGAGCCGCCTGCCGGAGCGTGCGCCCGGGCAGTCCGCCCGTGCCGTGCGCCGCGTGGAATTGACGCACGGCTGACGCCGGAGTGAACAAAGGACGGCCCTGGGGACAAAACCCCCGGGGTCGTCCTTTTGCCGTGCTAAGAGGGACGGATGAAGGCCGTTTCCCGGTTGACGTCCGGGCCCTCCTCCGCAGCCCGGTCCGTCGGCGCGCGCCCTGCCGCCCCGCCCTCGCCGCCCGCGCCCCCGCGCCACGGGACGGCCCGCGCGGTGGCCCTCTACCTGGTGGTGTCGGGGGTCGGCTTCGCGGTGCTCCTGCTGGTGAGCCGCCATCTCGGGCGGGGTCCGGAAGTGCTGCTGCACCGGTGGGACAGCGGCAATTACCTGCACATCGCCAAGCGCGGCTATCCGGGGGCGATCCCCTACGGTCCGGACGGGGAACCGAAGTTCAGCAGGCTGGCGTTCTTCCCACTGGTGCCCGGGCTGATCCGGTCGGTGCGGCTGGTGACGGGGCTGTCCCTTGCGTGGTCGGGGGTGGTGGTGTCGTGGACGGGCGCCGCGGTGGCTGCCGCGGGGGTGTTCCGGCTGGTGCGCGCCGTCGGCGGCCGGCCGGGCGCCGGGTACGCGTGCGTGGCGCTGTGGGCCTGCTCGCCGTACGCGTTCGCGCTGTGGGTGCCGTACTCGGAGGGCGTGTTCAGCGCGGCCCTGATCTGGGCGCTGGTGGCCATACTGGCGCGGCGCTGGCTGACGGCGGCCGCACTGTGCGTCGTGGCGGGGACGGTGCGGCCGAGCGCCACGGTGCTGGTCGGCACGGTCGTGCTGGCCGCCGGGTGGGAGCTGGTGCGGCGCCGGGGCGGCTGGCAGGCCTGGGTCGCGCTGCTGACGGCGCCCCTGGGGCTGCTGGGGAGCTGGCTGTACCTGGGGAGCAAGGTGGGCCGGGTGGACGGCTGGTTCGAGGCCGAGCGCGCGTGGGGCCAGTCCTTCGACTTCGGCGCGGGCACCGTGCAGGTGCTGAAGGGGATGCTGCTCTACCGGCACGCGGGCCGGATAGGCGACCTGCGGTCGGCCGCGGTGATCGCGGTGGTGGTGCTGGGGGCGATCGGGGTGCTGGCGCTGGCGCGGGACCGGAAGGTGCCGTGGCAGCTGGTCGTGGCGGTCGCGGGGGCGTGGGTGCTGATGGTGGGAACGCCGGGTTCGCCGTTGTCCAAGCCGCGCTTCATGCTGCCGTTCCTGCCGGTTCTGCTGCTGTTGGCGGCCAGGCCGCTCGCCCGTGCTCCGCTTGGGGTGCGGGTGTGTCTCTACGGTGGGGGTGCGGTGGTCTCGGGGTGGTACGCGGCGGGGTTGCTGGTGCTGTTCGAGGGGTCGCCGTGAGAGGCGGGGTCGCCCGGCGCCAGGGCCCTGAACACCCAGGCGCGGTAGGACCAGAAGCGGAAGAGCGTGGCGGCGCCGATGCCCAGGAACTTGAAGAGGTTGTTCTGGAACGGGGTGTCCCAGCCGAAGGAGTACGTGGCGACGTAGAGCACCCCGTTCTCGATGACCAGCCCGATGGCGCTGAAGGCGGCGAAGAGGGCGATCTGGCGGCTGCGCCGGCTCCGGTCGCGGTCGCGGTAGGCGAAGTGACGCAGGCCCAGGTAGTTGAAGGCGATGGCGACCAGGGTCGCGACCACGCTGCAGCGCACGACCGGGAGGCCGGTGACCGTACGGCAGAGGTTGAAGACCGCGAGGTTGACGACGATGCCGAGGCCGCCGACGACGCCGAACTTGGCGAATTCCCGGCCGAGGGCCGCGAGCCCCGACGTCGCCGCTGGTCGCAAGGGTCGCAAGGGCCTCTCCCAATACGGTCGTCCCGGTATGGCCGCCACGCAAAGCAGACATTTGCCGCAGAGAACTGATTGTAGTGTAAATTGCCGCAAAAACTGACACAGTGCGAAGACGACGGCGAGGACAGTGGCATGACAGAGGCGGTACTGCTCGTCGGCGGCAAGGGGACCCGGCTCCGGCCGCTCACCCTCAACACGCCGAAGCCGATGGTCCCGGCCGCCGGAGTGCCCTTCATCGCCCACCAGCTGGCCCGCGCCCGGGCCGCCGGCGTCGGGCACGTCGTCCTCGCCACCTCCTACCTCGCCGAGGTCTTCGAGCCCTACTTCGGCGACGGGTCCGCCCACGGCCTGCGCCTGACGTACGTCACCGAGAAGGAACCGCTCGGCACCGGCGGCGCCATCCGCAGCGCGGCGGAGGCCCTCGTCACCGGCCCGCGCGGTCCCGTCCTCGTCTTCAACGGCGACATCCTCACCGGACTGGACATCAGGGGCCTGCTGCGCCGCCACGAGCGGGCTCAGGCCGACGTCACCCTGCACCTGACCAGGGTGGCCGATCCCAGGGCCTTCGGGCTCGTCCCCACCGACGCCGACGGGCGCGTCCTGGCCTTCACGGAGAAGCCCGGCCGCCCCGAGGAGATCGTCACCGATCAGATCAACGCCGGCGCCTACGTCTTCCGCCGCGACGTCATCGACACCATCCCCGCCGGTCGCCCGGTCTCCGTCGAGCGCGAGACCTTCCCCGGCCTGCTGGCCTCCGGCGCGCTGCTGCACGGCGTGGTCGACGCCTCCTACTGGCTGGACCTCGGCCGCCCCGCCTCCTTCGTCCAGGCGTCGGCCGACCTCGTCCGCGGGGTCGTCCGCTCGCCCGCCGTCCCCGGCGAACCGGGCGAACACCTGGTGCTGCCCGGCGCCCGCGTCGAGGAAGGGGCCCGCCTGTCCGGCGGGACCGTCATCGGCGCCGGAGCGCACGTCGAGGCCGGCGCGGACGTCGAGGGGTCCGTCGTGCTGGACGGCGCGCGCATCGCGGCGGGCGCCCGGATCCGCGCCAGCATGATCGGCCGGGACGCCCGGGTCGGCCCGCGCACCGCCCTCGACGGCGTGGTGATCGGCGACCGCGCGGAGGTCGGCGCCGACAACGAACTGTGCGACGGCGCCCGCGTCTGGTGCGGCACGGTCATTCCCGACGCGGCCATCCGCTTCTCCGCCGCCTGACGCCGGTCCGGCCCCGGCGCCCTCAGGCTCCTCGAAGTCCCCTACGTCTCCGACGCCCTCCGTCCCCCGCAGTCTCCCTGCCGACGAACCCACGAGGACCGAGCCCATGAGCGCACCACACACCCCCGCCGCGGCGCCCCCGCTGCCCGCCGAGTGGGGCGGCACCGCGACGACCGTCGTCATGCCCACGTACAACGAGGCGGCGAACCTGGCCACCATGGCGGAGGCGCTCATGGCCCTGCCGCTGGAGGGCCTGAGGCTGCTGGTCGTCGACGACAACAGCCCCGACGGCACCGGCGCCATCGCCGAACAGCTGGCCGAGAAGTACAACGAACCCGGCCGGAGCCGGGTGGGCGTCCTGCACCGCACCACCAAGGACGGGCTCGGCCGCGCCTACGCCGCCGGCATGGCCCGGGCCGTCGCCGAAGGAGCCTCCTACGTCCTGCAGATGGACGCCGACGGCAGCCACCCCGCGGAGAAGATCCCCGAGCTGCTCGGGGTCGCCCTCGCCACCGGTGCGGACGTCGTCGTCGGCAGCCGCTACGTGCCCGGCGGCTCCCTCTCCGACGCGTGGGGCGCCCACAGAAAGGCCCTCTCCCGCTGGGCCAACGCCTACGCCAGCACGATCCTGGGCACCCGCGTGCGGGACATCACCGGAGGCTTCAACCTCTGGTCCGCCGCCGCCCTGGACGCCATCGACCTGGAGACCGTCGACAGCGCCGGCTACAGCTTCCAGGTGGAGATGAAGTACCGCGCGCTCAAGGCCGGGTACACGGTCATGGAGGTGCCCATCCACTTCGAGGACCGCACCGCCGGCGAGTCGAAGATGAACCTGGCCGTCCAGCTCGAATCGGTGGTCATGCCGTGGCGGCTGCGCA